>NZ_CP104467.1:1245000-1492500 GCF_025369935.1 Paenibacillus andongensis
ATGTACCGTGGAGCAGCGCGTAGCTATGCAGGTTAGAAGTGAAATACGAAGGTAAATAAGTAGGCCATGTGCTTAATGCGCGATAGTGGAAATCCCGTTGGTTGAGGTCCAAAGTTGCAGCATAGACAGGCCCATTGTCGCCGCCTGGTGCTGCTACATCGATTTGATTTAATCCATAATTGGAATAAAATGCGATGCTGTTCGTCGACCACTTGTTCGAGGATGAAACATTGATGACACCATTGATTTGGCCAGGTGTTTCTGTTGTTTTTCCTTTAAATACAACGCCAGGGGAACCGTATGTAGCGTTGAGATAATCAGTCACCGCTTTGTTGTCGCGTAGATTGAGACCTTCATTACCTGCTGCCGTTACCACCGTTACGTTATGGTTCACAGCATATTGAATAGCACGTTTCCATAGCAAAATGTCAGCAACATCCGAATATTTGGATCCATCTACATAATACTTTTGGGAGTCAAATCCGCCGATCGACATGTTAATGACGTCAACCTTATCGTTCGCTGCCTGAATGATAGCAGCTACAATCCAGGCCGTAGGCGCACCTTGTCCGCCGGGGAATACGCGGTAGGAGCGGATACCAAGATTCGGGCCGACACCTCTGACTTTGCCGTTCCCGGCAATCGATCCGGACACATGCGTTCCGTGTCCTTCGCGGTCCATAAGATCATTAGGATCGCCGGTTTCACTAGCATCTATTCCAGCCGGCACAAAGTTCTTTCCACCAAGGAAGTTAGCTTTTAGGTCGGGATGGTTGGCATCAATACCGCTGTCGATAACGCCTACAACGGCTTTATGCGTGCTGCCTGTGCCTCCGGTTTCAATCGCAAACGAAGCTCCGTCATTCGTTACTTTCTTAATGTCCCACTGATAATCCCAGTAGCTGCTCGTTGCTTCCGGCTGGGGAATATCTGTAACTGGCTGACCGTCAGCTGCAGAGGGATCTACCGTACCATCGCTTAGCTTATGTACCATCTGAACGTTAGCAGCAGCAATATCCTTGAATGACTGCAGCTTGGTCATAAATTCGGTGCTGGACGAACTCACCTCCAATCCTCCAATCTCAGGAATAGCTCGAACAACTTGCCCGCCTGCCGCTTGAATCAATGCTGCGTAACCAGTCGGAAGCTGGTTTGAGAATGCAATTACATATGTCTTGGTTGTAACTGTCGTTCCACCAGTGCTGCTCTTCGATGCTGCCATTGCAGATATGCCGCCACCCATTACTGTTGAGACAGCCAAGATGCTAGATACGAACAGGGTTGTCCACTTTCGCTTCATAGTAGCCCTCCTTCAATTTAAGAGAAATTGCAGTTCTAATAAATTGTAAATGACAGCATGCATAAATAACATGGGTTGGTCGAACCAAATGTGATGTCGATTTCATTCTTTTTTTGACGAATGGTCAATTAAAAATCTATTATCAGAAGTTGATTCCAGATATGAGCTGATTTTTTGGTAATATTGAATCGATATTTGTTTGTGAAAGATTTTTAAAAAACCAAGTATGGCTGTCAGTGGATTTCTGATTTCGTGCGCCATGCTTGCCGCCATCTTCCCAATAATCGTCAGGCGGCACCAGAAGCGATAATACTTAAAATATTTTTACATAGAAGTTGACAATAATTAGTTTGAGGTGTACATTTATCTTAAATCAAAGATATTTGAATCAAAGATATTTAGTGAGAGGTGGTTATAATACCAACTCAACTAAATGATGCTCTTGAGATTTCCCTTAAGTTGTTTGTTGTTCTTTCCAAGGCTTACAAAGCGATCAAAGCATCCTTTGCAGCAAATTGGAGAGAAAATATTAATAAGATCCATTCTTTAATGATGACTGTCACGCAAGAGGAGCAGCAAGAGGCGATTGTACTGCTCAAGAAATTGGAAAAAGGTGTGCTGGAGGGGTAGACTAGCCGCATGAGTTGAAATCTAAATTTAGGAGGTTGTTTAATATGCAAGCACGAGTGTACACACCTGCGATGCAGGGAATTGGTGAATTTGACGGTGGGAAAATCAAAGAACAAAAGCCGATTGGCTTTCCAGGAGAAGGATCGGTTATCAAGCGAGTGGGCCCTCTATTTTATTGGGCATGGGCAACCTCAAACGCTGAGGCCATGATCGGCCTGCATCCTCATCAAGGCTTTGAGATTATGACTTATGTGATTGAAGGCAGTGCCTTCCACGGGGATACCTTGGGTACTGACAGCACTGTGGGAGCCGGCGGGGCGCAGGTCATGCAAACAGGCTCTGGTGTTAGTCATCAAGAAAAACTAAGTGCCAATGCGGAACTTTTTCAAATTTGGTTCGAGCCTGAATTGACGGAAGCGATGCGGAGAAAGCCAACTTATCGCCAGTATGAGCATGAAGAATTTCCACAAGTAAGTCATGAAGCAGGATATAAAGTGAAAACGGTAATTGGTGCAGATGCTCCTGTACAGTTGGTTGCTGATATTGAAATGTGGGATGTTGAAGTAAATCGCGGCGTTCATTATCAACATAAGATTGATGCCGGTTATACCTTAACGGCTTTAGCTATCCGCGGGGAGGGAACTTGGGGGGAAACTGGAACATCGAAACAACCTGTACAATTTCATCACAAAGATTTCATCCTTGCAGCTGCTGACTCAGAGACAGAGGTAACAATAACGAACTCGGATGAAGAGGTAATGAGGCTGATCCTCATCAAGGTTCCAACAACGGTGAGTTATCCGCTCTATCGTAAAAGATAATTGTGGCTTTTGCTTTGTGTTAAATATCTTTAATAGAAGTTTATTGAATTGCCCCAAACTCAACCCGCACCCGGAGTCACCAGTCTAGCGGAACGTAGAAGCTTTATTTTGCCTAAAATCGCGCATTTCACGTTTTCGCGGAACGAGAAGCCTCTATTTCTCGCATTCGAGGTGTAAAAACCGATAAAACGCCAAAATAGAGCCCTCACGTTCCGCGTACCGACTCCGGTTCAACATAATCACCGAAATAAGGGCTCCTCGTTCCCCGCGATGCTCCGATTAACAGCTTATATGTCTGAAATCACTCCACAGAAGTTTAGCTTTCAAGCCGATCTATAAATCATGGATTTTTAAGCAAATTTTACGTCGTCAGCAAGTGAAAGTGGATCGTGTAAAAACATGTCAATAACACGAAATGATAAAACGCTACTGACATAACACTGTCAGTAGCGTTTTTTTTGCATCCCTTTTATGTTAGATTAACGAGCGACTGCATAGTGTAACTGAATGACACCACTGCCGAGGGACTTGGAATCCAACAACTCTACATGCTTGTATCGATAGTCGTGTTGGTCAATCAAAAGATTGAGCCCCTTACCCTCCAGAACCGGCGCTACATTGAATATCAATTCGTCAACAAGCCCGAGACTCAAAAATGCATTGTGCAAATCCGCACCGCCTGCGATTAGGGCGGTTTGATGGCCTTTTTGTTGCAGGAGGTCCAGGGCTTCTTGAGGGGACCGTGCAACCGTTATACCAGGGATTTCTATGGCGCTTTTCGAAACCACGACGATGTCGATATCGGCAAAGGGACCTCCGCCATTCCCCTTCATGGCTTCGAATGTGCGGCGTCCGACAATGAAATTGCCCGCAGCTGTTGCATGCTTGGTGAAATCGTCCAGCGCTTCCTTTTTTGGCGGATTTTCAGGACTGGATTGTGCATAGTTACCGTTAGCGGCTAAAGTTGCCCATAGAATTGTTTTCATTTTGTTATCCTCCTTAGTTCAATTCAAGTTCGTTCAAGTACTCTTCGGATGGATGCTGCAACGCGATCCGGCCGGTCCTCTTGGACGTAATGTGAGGCATCATCCAGAATTTCGGTTTCATTTAAGGGAAGATGCCTCTGCCACTTCGCCATCTCATCTTGCGGGAAACCAGCGCTGTCTTTCGTCCCCCATAAAATTTGCGTGGGAAGATCCGAAAGTTTATGCAGTCCGGCCTCGATGTTCGCAAGCCATAATCGTGCCTTACGAATGTGCCTCGGGAAGACCCACGTTGGTTTCCTGGATGCCGGTGTTGGGAACGGAGCGCTATAGGCGTGTCTTAAGCTTTCTGTGACATTTTCGGAATGATGAATTCCGTGTGGTACAATCACTTTAGCGAAGAAGTTGCGCCTTGTCTGAAGCCAGTAGCCGAGCGGCCAACCTCCCATTGCAATGGAAAAAAGTTTCATGGCAAGCAGGGTCGCCGGCCATGCCCATGTATTCATGAGCACGATGCCGCGCAAATTGTCCCTGTTCTGAACCGCATAATTGAATCCGATGGGGCCTCCCCAGTCCTGGACCACCAAAACAAAGTCTTTCAAGTCCAAACACCGGATGACTTCCGTGACGGCATCCGATTGCTCTTGCGGCGTAAACCCGTAACGTGAAGGAGCTTTGGACATGCCGAATCCGGGATAATCCATCGCGACCAGCCGACATTCGCCGTGCAGCTCCTTGACGACTTTCCGATATAGATACGACCATGTCGGATTACCGTGAAGGAGAAGAACCGTCGGTCCAGTTCCTTCGTCGATGTAATGGATGTATCCGTCTCGGTAAGGCAACCAATGATCCTTGAACGGATACTCAAGTGAATCTACTTCAAACGTCCTTTTCATTTTCGCCCCCCCAGTGTTTTCCTTGGTACTCGATCTATATCCAATATTAGTTAACTGTGGTACATTTGAAAAGTAGTTACATTAAAGTGCAATAGTTTCATAAAATGAACTATGGAGGGCATAACGTGATTGAACCTACTTGTCCGGATGCAATTGAATCCGTCCTGGAGATCCTGGACGGCAAGTGGACTCTGTATCTTCTGCGTGACTTGTTTAACGGGATCAATCGTTTTGGAGCGTTGCGGCGAACGCTGCATCCCATTAGTCCCAAAACCTTGACTGACCGATTGCGGATGTTGGAGGAGCAGGGGATTGTGACCCGTACGCTTTACCCGGGGGTACCTTTACATGTGGAATATGATCTTACCGAACGCGGGCGTCGTCTCCAACCCATTTTTGCTGCTATGAGCGCATGGGCACAGGCCGAAGGTACGTGTACTAGTAACAAGGCGACCGAGCTGCCTTTGGAAAAGCAATTGTAGTTCCCCCTAAACCAGTGAACGCGCTAATACATTTTCATTGAAAACAATCCTTATCTTGACTTAGACGAAAATATTTTTGTAATATTATACCAAGTCATACAAATTAGGCACTGACCAAAGACATGATTTCCTACACGAACTGTCCAGAGAGAGAAGTTTAGGCTGAAAGCTTCTCCAGTTACCGGTTGCGAAATTACCCCTTTGTAGCCGTGACGTTGAACCCGTCGATCTATATTCGCGGCAGTAAGCGGCACCGTCTTATCCCCGATACCGGATGCCAATAAGGACCCTGCATCTGCATACTTTGGTGTACAACCAGAGAATGTAACGTTGTAGGTCGAATTAGGGTGGAACCACGAGCTGAACGCACTCGTCCCTTTGTGGGAGAGATGCGTTTTTTTGCGTTCAAAAAATAATGAAATAAATAGGATTGGAGGCTAAATCATGGAGATCAAAGTAACATTGCCAGATGGAACAATTAGGAGGTATCAACAAGGCACGACAATCGAACAAGTGGCGGAATCCATAAGTACGGGTTTGAAGAAGAATGCTGCAGCTGGAAAGATTAACGGCAAACTCGTTGATCTTAACCAATCGATCGAGCATGA
This sequence comes from Paenibacillus andongensis, assembly GCF_025369935.1. Lineage (NCBI taxonomy): Bacteria > Bacillati > Bacillota > Bacilli > Caryophanales > Paenibacillaceae > Paenibacillus > Paenibacillus andongensis. The sequence goes on from NZ_CP104467.1 coordinate 1,250,724, forward strand.
TAGTCTCATTGAAATTGTAACTCTTGACAGCAAAGAAGGTCTGGAGATATATAGACACAGTACGGCGCATTTAATGGCTCAAGCTATTAAACGAATATATGGAGAGAAGGCGGTCAAGCTTGGGATTGGACCGGTCATCGAAGACGGATTCTATTATGATATGGATATAGAAAGACCGCTGTCTAGTGATGATCTTGCCGCCATTAAAAAAGAGATGGAGAAAGTTATCCAAGAGAACCTGCCCATTCTTCGCAGGGTCGTTAGCCGTTCAGAAGCAATTAAGACATTCGAGGAACTCGAAGAACCGTTAAAATTGGAGCTCATTCGCGACCTGCCGGAAGATGCCGTCATTACCATTTATGATCAAGGTGAATTTTTTGACCTGTGTCGGGGACCTCACCTTCCCTCTACAGGTCGTATTAAGGCGTTCAAGCTGATGAACGTGGCAGGTGCCTACTGGCGTGGAGACTCTAATAATAAGATGCTGCAGCGGATTTATGGGACTTCATTTCCAAAGAAGGTCCAGCTTGAAGAACATTTACATGTTCTTGAGGAAGCCAAAAAGCGAGATCACCGCAAACTCGGCAAAGAACTTGAATTGTTTATGTTCTCTGAAGAAGCGCCAGGCATGCCGTTCTTTCTTCCAAAAGGGATGACGATCCGTACGGAGCTTGAGAACTTCGCGCGTGAATTACAAAGACAACGGGATTACGATGAAGTGCGTACACCGCTTATGATGAATAATAGGGTTTGGGAGCAATCCGGACATTGGGATCATTACAAAGATAACATGTACTTTACCAACGTGGACGAAACAAAATTTGCGCTTAAACCGATGAACTGCCCGGGACACATGCTTATTTTTAAAAACAGCTTACACTCCTACAGAGAATTGCCTATCCGTCTATCCGAATTTGGCCAAGTGCACCGCCACGAATTATCGGGGGCACTTAACGGGATGATGCGGGTCCGTACGTTCTGCCAGGACGACGCACACCTTTTCGTTTTGCCTGAACAAATTGAGGATGAAATTAGCCGTGTCATTGCCCTGATCGACCACGTTTATCAAGTACTCGGTTTTGAATACAAGGTCGAGCTATCCACCCGGCCGGAAGATTCTATGGGTTCAGATGAGCTATGGAGCCAGGCCGAACAATCTTTACAAAATGTCTTGGACAAACTTGGTATCGAATATCATGTCAATGAAGGCGATGGCGCATTCTATGGACCCAAGATCGATTTTCACATATTAGATGCGCTTAAACGGAGCTGGCAGTGTGGGACGATCCAACTGGATTTCCAGATGCCCGAAAAATTCGATCTTTCTTACATTGGCGAGGACAACCAGAGGCACCGGCCGGTCGTTATACATCGCGCTCTTTATGGATCGATTGAGCGATTTATTGGCATGTTAACCGAGCATTTTACTGGAGCTTTCCCCCTATGGCTTGCCCCTGTCCAGGCGAAATTGTTGCCGGTTTCGGAGAACTATATCGACTATGCCCTTAAAGTGAAGAAGTCGCTAGAAGAGGTTGGGATTCGTGTCGAAGCAGATGTGCGGAATGAAAAACTTGGGTATAAAATTCGTGAAGCCCAGCTCGAAAAAGTACCTTATATGCTCGTACTTGGTGAGAACGAGAAAAATTCCGGAAAGGTGTCCGTTAGAAAGAGAGGCGGAGATGACCTTGGCTTAAGAAGTATCATAGAGATTTCTGAGCAAATTCATGAAGAAATTCGTGCTAAAAAGTAAGTTAAAATACGTTTAATTATGAAACGGAGGTATTATGTTACCCTTTATTGATAATAAGGAGCTCATTACTACAGTCGAAGAGCTTAGATCGCTTATTGGCTACCCAAGCGAACTTGTTCAACACAAGGTCATTTCTCATATCGATGAACATTGCAGGGACTTTATTGCCAAATCACCTTTCATAGTGATATCAACCTCTGATTCTACAGGCAGATGTGACGTATCTCCCAGAGGTGATTCGGCCGGTTTTATCCGGGTAGTTGATAACAAGCACATAGTAATTCCTGAACGACCAGGGAATAAAAGAATGGACTCTTTAACCAATATAATTTCCAATCCAGAAATAGGTCTAGTTTTTCTAATTCCTGGGCTCGGAGAAACACTGCGAATAAATGGGCGTGCCTTTATTACTAAAGATAGTGAATTGTTAAATACGATGGCTGTGAGTGGAAAAATACCCTTACTCGGTATTGTAGTTGCCATTGAAGAGTGTTTCCTTCACTGCGCAAAAGCATTTAGACGATCGAGATTGTGGGAGCCTGAATCTTGGTTGAATAAAGATGAATTACCCTCAGCTGCAAAGATCCTATCATCTCATGTAAAACTTGAGGGTATAACCGCTGAGCTAATTGCCGAAAGATTAGAAGAAAGCTATTCCAAAAGACTGTATTAGTCATTAGATGAGAATCATGATAATTTTATAAGTTCTAAGCAGAGAATATTGAATTTAATATCCCGGCCCCTTTGATATGATGATGACAAGAACAACAACAACAGATAAATGAAAGGGGCATTCACATTTGAAAAAGCTAAGCCAAACAGTAGTAAGCGCTATCGTAGTTGGTGGTTTATTGGCGGGATGTTCAACACAAAATGACGGTGGAAATACGTCGTCAGCAGTACCCAAACAAACGGATAATGCGGTTAAAAAAGAAGAGAAAGTCAAGCTGACGTTCTGGAGAAACTCGGGGAATGATACGGAGAATGCAGCCTATGACAAGCTTGTTGCTTCCTTCATGCAAAAGTATCCGAACATATCTGTAGAAATGACACCGATTCCGTACTCCGATTATGACACGAAATTACGAGTATCCATCGCTTCAGGCAGTCCACCGGATATTATGGCGCTAGATGCTCCTACGGTTGGTTCGTACGCAAATGCCGGTGCTCTGAAGCCGTTGACCACTTACTTCAAAACGGACGGGAATATCGATGATGTTCCTAAATCAACACTTGCGACCTACACGTATCAAAATGAAATTTATATGGCGCCATTAACGGAATCTTCGATTGCCATGTTCTATAACAAAAAGATGTTTCAAGCGAAGGGCATTCCGCTTCCTTCCAAAAATCCGGATGAGCCATGGACATGGGATCAGGTGCTCGACGCTGCTAAGAAAATCAATGATCCGGCAAACGGCATTTTCGGTATAGATCCAGCGCAAGGCTTCGGCAATGCGGGTGGTACGGCTTATTTCAAGTATCCGATCATTTGGCAGCTTGGCGGGGAGATTATGAGTCCTGACGGTAAAACGTCGAAAGGCTTTTTGGATTCACCGCAAACGAAGAAAGCCATTCAATTCTTCTCGGACTTGTATAACAAAGATAAAGTGTCTGCTCTGGAGTATCCACCGGATCCATTCCCGAACGGCAAATTGGGTATCACGATTGATGGCTCCTGGTCTCTGGCGAATCTGAAAGAGAAGTTCCCGAATTTCAAACTTGGCGAAGACTATGAAATTGCTCCTCTGCCAAAAGGAACTGCACAAGCCGTAGCGAATGGCAGCTGGGCGCTTGGCATTTCCTCCAAAAGCAAATACCCGGATGAAGCGTGGAAGTTCGTCAATTGGGTAACTGGGCATGATGGACAAAAAACGTACGCGGGCATGACCAAAGACATCCCGTCCCGTTATTCGGCAGCGAAAGATTTCCCTGAATTGAATGAGTATCCGAAGAACATCTTCGTCATTCAAAACCAGAAGTACGGCAGACCGCGTCCGATTACGCCGATCTTCCCGCAAATGTCCGATGCTGTGAACAAAATGTTTGAAGATGTCACTATCGGCAAACGGAATATTGACGCATCCATTGCAGAAGCCATCACGACGATCGATAAGGCTTATGCGGATGTGCAGGCGCAGCAGAAAAAGTAGGTTTTTGAAGGTCATAGAGACGAATCATTTCGATGATCGTCTCTTTGTCGTTGTTTCCTAAGAAGGTTGACGTGTATGATAATTAAAAAGTGTGATGACTGGATAAGAAAAGGGGGATTTCATGTTTTTTTCATTGAGGAGCCGTCTGATGGCTGTTTTCTCTATTTTGCTAATCCTCCCTTTTGCTGCACTCGCTTATATTCTTAGTGAAGAAGCGACGAAAACGATTAAAGCGTCGATTGAATCTTCAACCGCTCAAACCATCGAACAATTTGCTTCACATGTCGTAACTCTGCTTACCCAGGTTGAAGATACGGGCAATCAGGTGGTGAGCAGTCGAACGACACAGGAATGGCTTAGCGTTCATTTGAATCCGGATAATACGATTCAGGAGCGAGTTCTTACGAAGATGAGATTGCGGGAGTATTTTTCTTCGTATGCCGTTAACAACTCTAACGGCATATCGATTAGTGCTTTTGCCGAGGATGCCGGCGGATTGTGGACGCAAGATAGAACCTATAAAAATAGCGAGTGGTTTACGGCATTTATGACAGCGAACAAGCGCTGGACGACAGCGCATAAAGATATCGATCAGTCGGACGAATTCATGAGAGCAAGATCGATTAACAGCTTTCTTTTTCCATTGGTGCAGCTGCAATCGTTAAAGAATGTCGGGTTCATTAAAGTCAATTACCCTACAACCTTGCTTCGAAATGCGATTGAGAAGATTCGGGTCGGGAAGACGGGGAAAGTGATTTTGCTAACGAGCGAAGGCAATAGTGTGTTGGATCAAAATATGTCAGAGGATCGGGACATTCTAAGGAGTGGTCTTGAGCAAATCGATAAACGCTTCGAGGGGGAGAATAGCGGGATTTTCCCTATTGAGGATAAGGGGAATACGAATCTGCTCTTTTTCCGCAAATTGCCTGCTCAAAATTGGACGATTGTAGGCACCGTTCCCGAAGGAGAATTGTATGAGAAGATCACTCATATCAGGCAAACGATGCTTTTGGTTACTGCCCTTTTGCTTATTCTCGCCATACTGACGGCCTTCTGGTTGTCCGCAGGCATTACCAAACCGCTTAGTGTGATGGGCAAAGCGATGAAGCATGTGCAGCGCGGCGAATTTAATCAGGCTCTGCATGTGATGCCGAAAGTCAGGGAAGGACATAGTGAAGTAGGCTATGTGACGGGGGTTTTCGAGCAAATGACGCACAGGTTGAGATATTTGATCGAAACTGAATTCGAAACGAATTTACGTCGAAAAAATGCCGAATATAAGGCGCTGCTGCTGCAAATTAACCCGCATTTTTATAATAATACGCTTGAAATCATTAGTGGTCTGGCGGCTATGAAGCGGGAAGACCTAGTGATGGACGCCACCGAGGCTTTAGGTAAAATGATGAGGTATTCGCTGAACCTCAATAGCGATTTGGTCCGAGTAGCCGAGGAAATGAGCTATATTCGTGATTATCTGTTCATTCTCCTTTTGAGACATGAAGATCGATTACAAGTCGTAATAGAGGATGATCCCGCTGCTAAGGATTTCATGATTGCCAAGTTTATTATTCAGCCCTTGGTGGAAAATGCAGTGAAGTATAGTCTCGAGAAGGACGGTGTCGCACAGGTTACGCTGCGGACACAGGTGCAAGACGGTAGACTGATGATCTGTGTCAAAGATAATGGAATCGGCATGTCCCCCGAGTTGGTTCAAGATTTACTGGCTGAGATTAAGACGGGTGATTCTGTTGCCATTCTAAGCAGCGAGGGGCAAAGCATCGGACTTCGCAATGTTTTATCACGATGTCGGTTAAATTATGGGGAGCAATTTCACTTAGGCTTACATTCCAGGTTGGGCGAGGGGACGGAAATGACCTTGTACCTTCCTCTGTTAAGGAGCTGACAACACAGATGTACAGAATTATGCTGATCGATGACGAAGTCGGCGTACGAAACAGTATTAAAGCCAAAATTGATTGGAAATCTGCCGGATTTGAAATTGAATTAGAAGCAGCTAATGGTCTGGAAGCCATGCAGCTTCTTAGTGAGCAGCCGCTGCCCGATGTTGTGATTACGGATGTCCGAATGCCGCAAATGGACGGTATAGCGTTCATCAAAGCGAGTAAGGAGAAGTTCCCCCATCTTCGTATCATCGTGCTTTCGGGCTACTCGGATTTTGAATATATGAAGGCAGCCATCCAGCTGGGTGTGAAAGATTATTTACTAAAGCCCGTGGTGCGCAGCGAATTAACGGCACTCCTTGCCAAATTGTCCGAAGAATTGGAAGATGACCGCAATCGAATACGCGAACAAGAGCAAGAGGAAATGAAGAATCACCAACAGCTTCAGCTCATGCAGGAGCAATTAATTTGGCAGCTGGTGAAGGACGAATGGTTTAGTGTATCAACTGTGAAAGAACGGATGCAGCAATTACAGCTGTCTTCTTTGACTATAGATGATGTACATGCACAGTTTGTGACGGTGGAGATGAGAATTCCGCAAGGCCGCTTGGACGATTGGAGTGAGCGGAAAGACTTGCTCTATCTGGCATTCCAGATGATTTGCCGGGAGTCTGCTGAAAATTGGGAGCAGGTGTATCCCTTTTATCCGATTAGTCATCCCGCGATGATGCATTTTCTGATCCTTATTCAAGATCCTGTACAGCATAGTCGTTTCATGGAGGACTTCGTTCGCAAGCTCAAGCGAAATATCAAGAGTTACTTGAGAGTAGAGAGTGTAGTCGGCATAGGCGAGTCCATTAATGGCTTGAGGCAGTTGAAGGATGGTTATGCATCGAGCATGCTGGCTTGGAGCCAAGGCACGATCCATTCAGACAAGTCGGAGCCTAACCGAAATATGTTGGCATTGACACATGCGTTTTCGCCGGAAGTAGAAAGAAAGCTGATGCAAACCATTGAAAATCTGGATATGCCTGCATTTACTAAGCAGCTGCAAACGATTTTCTCCGCCGAACGAGACACGCCGATGTTTGTATTTACCTTTTTGACGCTTCGGATTATTTTGCTGTTTAATGCGATAGCCAAGAAGTTTGAACTCGGTGATGCCTCGCTGCAAAGCTATCTATGGAACTGTCAGATGACGGTGAGAGATTATTCGTCTAGGGAGCAAGTGTTGGAACAGCTTCATGAAATGGCGCAATTGGTGATGAATGAAGTAAGGAAAACGAGGTTCTCCAGCGGTCAGCAAATGATCGAAGCGATTCGCAATTATGTGGATGAGAACTTTTCCTATGAGCTCACGTTGGCTTCTCTTGCGGATATGTTTCATCTTAATGAGACCTACTTGTCCGGATTGTTTAAGACGAGCGTTGGCGTTACTTTTAGTGATTATGTCACGAAATTGCGACTAAGTAAGGCCGCGGTGCTGCTGGAAGAAAATGAACTGAAGCTAACGGATATTGCTACGCTGGTGGGCTACTCCAGTTCAAGTTACTTTAGTACGGCTTTTAAAAAGTATTATGGCAAAGGGCCTAAGGAGTATCGGGAAGAACTACTAAATAAAAAAGTGTAATCATTACAAAATCATAGCCTACCCAAGTCCCTGCATTTGCAGAGGACTTATTTTTTTGCAAATAAAATTGAAAGGCAACACCCGATGATTTTGAAATCTTTCTTCGTACGGACTCGGTACAATAACGATACAGAAAATGATGGCGACATGCACAAGGAGGAAGTATGCGGAAGAAATTAGGGTTATGGGCAGTTGGTGCTGCCATAGTCGTACTTCTAGGAGTGGGGGTGGCGGTTCTGGTTAAAAGTGATGGCAAATCGACGCACTCAGCTGAAAGCGCAGCTTTTACGTATGCGAGCGATCCTAATTATTATACGGAAAAGTTCCGTCCGCAGTATCACTTATCGCCGGAATCCGGCAATATGAGTGATCCGAACGGGATGGTCTATTTCGAAGGCGAGTATCACCAATTTTATCAAAACAGCGCTCAATGGGGACATGCGGTAAGTAAGGATCTCCTCCATTGGGAGCATCTCCCAGTAGCTCTGGCTCGGGATTCCTTGGGGGAGATTTGGTCTGGGAGCGCCGTGGTAGATAGCAAGGATACGAGCGGATTTTTTGGCGGCAAAGCGGGTTTGGTCGCGATTTTTACCCATTTTAAAGGCGGTCTTCAGTCGCAAAGCATTGCCTACAGCGCGGACAAAGGCCGGACATGGACCAAATATGAAGGTAACCCGGTGATTCCGAATCCGGGCTTGAAGGATTTTCGAGATCCGAAGGTCATCTGGCATGCGCCTACCCGTTCTTGGGTGATGGTTGTTTCCGCGGATAACAAAGTTCAATTTTACACATCGCCCGACTTGAAATCATGGAAAATGACCAGTGAATTCGGAAGCGATCAGGGCTCGCACGCAGCAGTATGGGAATGCCCGGACTTGTTTGAGCTGCCAATTGAGGGATCCAAAACGAAAAAGTGGGTGTTAGCGGTAAGTATCGGCAGCAACGATACGACGAAGGGCTCAACAGCGCAATACTTCGTAGGTACGTTCGACGGGCTAACGTTCAAGAATGATAATAAGCCATCTGACGTTCTTTGGACGGATTATGGCAAAGATTTCTATGCTGCTGTGTCCTATTCGGATATTCCGGCCAAAGATGGACGCCGCATCTGGCTGGGCTGGATGTCGAATTGGCGTTATCCGTTCGCGATGCCGACAGGCAGCTGGAAGGGGAACATGTCCATTCCCCGCGAGCTTAGGCTGAGGAATATTCCAGATCAAGGCTTGCGGCTGATTCAGGAGCCTGTGAAAGAACTCCAGACTTTGCGTGGTAAAGAAGTTGCCCTGTCCAAGCAGGAACTGACTGCAGGACATAATCCGTTCGATGCCATCAAAGGAACATCCTATGAGTTGGTTACTGAACTGTCCGTTCAGCCGAATGCAAAATTGGTGTTCAAGCTTAGAAAAGGAAGCGGCCAGGAAACGAGCGTCAACTACGATGCCAAAACGGAGCAGTTGACGGTAGATCGATCACATTCAGGCATCACCTCATTCGAGAAGGGCTTTGCTGAGAAAGTTTCGGCACCGCTGAAGCTGAAGGATGGCAAGCTCAAGCTCCGATTTTTTGTAGATGAATCGAGTCTTGAGGTATTTGGGAACGATGGCGAGGCTGTCGTCACCTGTTTGATTTTTCCTGATCCGACGAGTAACCGATTGGAGTTAACTGCCTCGGAAGGCAGCGCCACGCTGGACAATGCTCAGTTTTATCCGATGCAAACGGTATGGCGGAATGAGGATGTGAATGCCTTCAAGCCACAGCGGATTGTGCTAAGTAAGAGCACGCTCGATGTGCTAGTAGATGGCAGTCAGCAGGTTGAAGCTTCGGTCATTCCATTAAGCGCTCCGCAGCTGTTGAAATGGCAGTCTAGCAGTGATGCGATTGCAACGATTACAGCGGTTGACGAAGGAGCTATAGTGAAGGGCGTTCAGGCGGGGCAGGCTGAGATCAAGGCGTTCAGCCCAGACGGGAGTGTGGTTTCGAGCTTCAAGGTTTTTGTCTACGAAGGAAATAAATAAGTGGAATGGAGAGAGAGACCATGGATACAGCGATACAAACAGCGGTAGATACTAAAATAAAATCGCGAAGCTTCCGAAAGCATGAGCAAGCAACCGCATTCTGGTTTATTTTCCCGGCGATAGCCTTATTGCTTGTCTTCGTGTTTTACCCCATGCTGCAAGCCTTCATCATCAGTTTTAAAAACTACTCGCTAGTTGGCGCAGGCGATGTATTTGTCGGAATGGACAATTATGTTCATTTGATGAAGGACCGCGCCTTCTTTAACAGTCTGAAGCATTCGTTTTATTTTGCTATCCTTGTGATCCCGATTCAAACGAGCATCGCTCTGGGGCTAGCGCTATTGATCCAGAAGAAAACGGCAGCGGCAGGTTTGTTCCGAACGCTCTATTTTATCCCGGTTATCATTTCGACAGCGGTGGCTGCAACGGTTTTTAAGCTGATTTACAATAAAGAGTTTGGGCTTTTGAACAGTGTTCTCAAGGCGCTGCATCTGCCGGTTACAAGCTTTCTATCGGATCCGGACACGGCGATGAATGGCATAATTGTGCTCGGGATCTGGAAGGGCGCCGGATTTTTCATGATCATCTTTCTGGCAGGTCTGAACAATATTTCCCCTGATCTATACGAAGCTGCCAGAGTGGATGGCGCATCTAGGATTCAGCAATTTTTCAAAATTACGCTTCCGTTGTTGAATCGGACCATGGCCTTCGTTGTCATTATGACGACGATTGATGCAATCAAGCTGTCAGGGCTCGTTTTCGTATTGACAAATGGAGGGCCGAACAGCTCGACGGAGACGGTTGTTTTCTATATTTATAAGCAGGCTTTTACGCAAATGAGAATGGGGTATGCGACAGCGGCGGCTTTTGTGCTCTTTGCGATCGTGCTAGCCATTTCACTTATCCAAATGAAGCTGTTTAGCAAAGACACTGATTAAAGAGGAGAGAAGGGAATCGCTATGAAGAGGGTAACCAACATCGTAGGAATGATCATCATGATTGTGATCGCTCTGATTTCTGTCGCTCCGATCCTATGGATGGTCGCTGGCTCGTTTCGCCCGTACCAGGAGCTTTTTAAATATACGTCTCTGAATATTCATCTGCTAATTCCTGTTGAATGGACGGGACGTAATTTTCATAATGTCATTTTCAATGCGCGAAATCCGTTTCTTCGTTATATCTGGAATACTTTGTTCGTGGCTTCGATTGTCACCGCGCTTGTGCTTATCATTAACTCGATGGCAGCTTTTGCGTTTGCTAAACTCAGGTTTCGTTTTAAAACGGTCGTTTTCGCTCTGTTTATGTCCGCGATGATTATACCAGGTGAAGTTACGCTCGTGCCAAATTACTTGCTCATGCATGATCTAGGCTGGCTTAATTCATATAAAGCGCTGATCGTACCTTCGATGCTGTCCGTGTTTGGCATCTTTATGCTGCGGCAATTTTTCGCTGAGGTCCCGAATGAAATGATGGAAGCAGCACGCATTGATGGAGCTAGCTTACCACGCACATTCGTATCCATCGTGCTTCCGGCGGCAGTTCCCGCATTGATTACACTCGGTCTGATGACGTTCCTTGGCAATTGGGATTCCTATCTCTGGCCGCTCATTGTGATCAATGATCAGAAGATGCAAATGATTCAAGTGGGTATTTCCACATTTTCCTCTAACGAAGGTACGGATTGGTCCAAAGTATTAGCGGCGAACACACTTTCGACAGTGCCGATTCTGTTGCTGTTCTTGTTCTTGCAACGTTACTATATCCAGGGTATCACGATGTCAGGTATTAAAGGTTGATCCAAGGAGTTTGCATAATGTGGAGAAAGGAAGCTTAGGATGAACTATGATGCAGTTGCACTAGGGGAGTACTTAATTGATTTTACACCTCAAGGGTTATCAGACGCCGGACAGCCTGTGTTTGAGCGCAATCCGGGAGGAGCTCCCGTGAACGTTGTGGCCGCTATGGCTAAGCTCGGTATGAAGACCGGGTTCATTGGGAAAGTGGGAAATGATCCCTTTGGCGGGTATTTGCGGCAAGCTTTGCTGCAGCAGGGTGTGTCAGACAGCGGGCTGATCGCTACTGACGAGGCCCATACGACAATGGCCTTCATTCATTTGGATGCCCAGGGCGATAGATCCTTTCATTTCTCACGAAAGCCCGGCGCTGATCAGCTGCTGAGAGAGGATGAGGTGAATCCAGCCATGCTGGAGGGAACGCGGATTTTTCACTTTGGATCGATTTCGATGACCGCGGAACCCTCTTACACGGCTACGATGAAGTCTGTGCAGAAAGCCAAGGAGAAAGGTGCGCTTATTTCGTATGATCCCAACTGGCGTCCTTCTTTGTGGGAAGACGAACAGCATGCTAGGAAGACTATTCAAGAGGGCTTAAATCTTGCTGATCTTGTTAAAGTTTCCGAAGAAGAGATCATCTTTCTGACAGGGCAGCAGAATATAGAGCTTGCATCCAAACAGTTGATGGAGCGGTATTCCATTCAATTGCTATTAGTAACAGCGGGATCTGTAGGCTCATTTTATCGGATGAACGATTGGTGGGGTAAGGTGGATAGCTATTCGGTTCATACCGTTGATACAACAGGTGCAGGAGATGGCTTTCTCGGAGCTTTTCTATACCAGGTGTTAATGTTGGGGAAACCTTTACAGGCTTGGCGTGAGGATGAACTATGCAGTGCTTTGAGATTCGCGAATGCAGCAGGTGCTTTAGCTACGACTCGGAAAGGTGCCATTCCATCCCTTGGGACAATTGAAGAAATTGAAGCATTGTTGCGAGCTGAAAATGTGTTATAGATATTTAGGAATGAGGGGGAAATAGGATGAGTCAACATCAAGTAGACAAGGAACGGAATAAGGTTCACGAAGATCAAGTAGTACTAGCCAATACGGCGTTGGGGCAAGCCTCAGAAACAGTGGTAGAGAGCACCTTCAGGCTGTACTATCATTTGATGCCTCCAACAGGCTGGATGAATGATCCGAATGGCCTGATTTATTTTAATCATGAACATCATGTGTTTTATCAGCACTATCCTTATGAGCCCAAAGCGGGACCGATGCACTGGGGACATGCTAAGAGTAAAGACTTGGTGAACTGGGAGCATCTGCCCATAGCGTTGGCGCCATCAGAAAATTACGATCTGGGAGAAACCGGTGGCTACGGTTGCTGGTCTGGCAGTGCTGTGGACGATAACGGCGTGCTGACGTTGATCTACACGGGGCATGTCGATGGACGCACACCCACTGAAGTACAGTGTATTGCCACAAGCACAGATGGGGTTACTTTCACCAAAGCAGCGAATAACCCTGTTATTGCTGGCGCGCCAGAGGAAGGTGGATTCGGATTTCGGGATCCAAAGGTTTGGCAGCATGATGGTGTATGGTACATGGTTGTTGGATACGGGAAAGACGGCTTGGGCAAAGCGCTGCTGTATAAATCTCCTGATCTGCGGGATTGGAGCTATATCGGGATCGCAGCTGAAAGTGATGGCACGATGGGGGATATGTGGGAGTGCCCGGATTTGTTTCCGCTGGGGAACGGAAATGAGCACGTGCTGGTGATTTCCCCTATGAATATGGGAACGACGAAGACGATGTATCTAAGTGGCAAGCTTAGCTATGAGACCGGAATATTCGACTACCGTTATGCGGAGCGTCTGGACTATGGCTTCGATTTCTATGCGCCGCAAACGTTCGTGGACGGACAGGGAAGGCGCATTCTCATTGGCTGGATGAATATTTGGGGCGCTCAAATGCCGGAGCAGGAGCATGGTTGGATGGGGGCTCTTACCCTGCCTCGCGAGCTGACACTTTCAGAGGACGGGACGCTGCGGATAGAGCCTGTGGAGGAATTGAAAGCCATGCGCGGGATTCATCAACGTGTAAACAATCTATCTATCTGTGCGGATACGGAAGTGCCTTTGCCAGAAATTCATGGGGATGCGATTGAACTTATCGCCGTTTTTAACACGGATAAATTATCTGGCGATGCTGAGTTCGGTTTGCTGCTTCGCTGTTCAGAGGATGGTTCCGAGTACACGGAAGTGAGCTATTCGGCTGCTGACCGTAAGCTTAGAGTGGATCGTAATCACTCTGGTACAGGCGAAGCGGGTGTGAGTGAAGTAGATCTGAATCCTCTGGAGGATGGCCGCATTAAGCTGCAGATTTTCATTGACCGCTCCTCAGTTGAGCTATTTGCTAATAACGGGCTGAAAACCGTAACGAACCGCATTTACCCGAAACCTGACAGTCTGGGAATCAAGCTATTTGCCAGGAATGGAGAAGTATCTCTGGAAAGCTTGGACGCATGGAAGTTAACAACGGAAGGGTAAATAGGTCATCGATGATAAGAAAGGCGCTTAGTGAAGCTCAAAAGGAAAGAAACAAAAAGAAGAAGCCACAGTTGTCCGTAAGCAACTACCTTCTGTCAGTGGATGAACTCAGTGGATGAACAACCTGCATTTCATGCATGATAACTCTGCAAAAAGTAGAGTGATAGGGGATGACCTGCAAAAGATACATCTAAATTGAGCACTTTAGTCGCTGTTGGCGCTTTTCGAGCAAATGAGATGCAGGTTTTGCAGGTAAGCACCTTGAAAACGGCAAATCCTCTAAAATAAGATGTACTTTTTGCAGGTCGAGGCTGGACGAAATGTTGTACAAACTACAACAACACGGATAAAGCCAATGCTTAAAATAGATACGTCTTAGGCGTATCTTGCCTTGCGTCAACTTCTATAGACCCTCGTATTCAAGAACGGCGATAAGCCGTTTTCTCATCCTTCACAATAAAAGCGCTTACATATAAATATTCACGAAAATTAGGAGATGAATATGTATGAAAATCAAATGGATGTTGAAAGCATTTCTAATTTGTTTCATTGCATGTACGGCGTCATTAGGAGTTACGACAGCCTACGCATCAAGCTTCAATACAAATATGCCGGGCTATACACCCATTTCCGGGACTTGGTCTATTCAGTCAGTTAGCGGAGTTAAGGGAGTAAGCGCAGCGAATACGAATGCTTTTGCAGTGTCGACGACAACAACAGGGACTAATTTTGTTTACGAAGCCGATGTGACGGTAGACAGCGCCTCATCTTTCGGCGTAGGATCTCTTGTCTTCCGAGCCAGCGAAGACGGATCCAAAGGGTATGTGGTCAGCGTTGACCCGAATCTCGACTGTGTAAGGCTTTTTGATTATGCTACTGGTTCCGATGTGGGGACACCGTATACAACGATAATAAATACAGGAACTGCTTATCATCTGAAGGTCACGGCTGACGGACCGCAAATCAAAGTGTATCTAGGCAGTGTACTGGCGATTTCCGCAAGTGACACGAAGTATTCCAATGGGAATCTGGGCTACCACGTGTATAACGGAACGGTTTACTTTCAGAATGTCTATCAGTATGAAACGACGACGAACTTAATAGGTTGGAATGTGGCATCAGGTACATGGACTACGACGACACAAGGCTGGAGAGGGACGGCTGTCAGCGGACAAAACGCCTATGCGATCTCATCGACGAGCTCAGATGATTTTACCTATGAGGCGGATGTGCTCATTGAAGACACATACGCGGTATCCACGCTGCTTTTCCGTTCGAATGCCAGCGCAACACAGGGATACGGTCTGCAAATCGACCCTAATCTCGATAGACTTCGACTGTTAAATATCAGCGGTGATGTCACGCTTGGCACGCAAACAGTGACCCTGGATACTGGCAACGTTTATCATGTCAAGGTGAAAGCAGAAGGCACTGTAATCAAGGTCTATTTGCAAACCAATTACTTGCAAGCGGATGGCTATGATCCAATTTTGACGGTTACGAATGCGGCTTATTCGTCAGGCTTTGTCGGGCTGAATGTCTTTAACGGCAGCGCCAATTTCCAAAAAATTCTGATCAGTGACGCGAACACGAATTTAGTGGGCTGGACATCCATCAATGGAAACTGGACGCCACATCTGGACGGTGTGAAAGCTGTTAGCACCGGAGCGGCTGACACCTTCCGAATCGCAGCGAACACAGCGTCCGATTTCGTGCTTGAAGGCGACTTGAAAGTGGATGCCGGTACGCCATTCGCAACAGCAGGGCTTCTTTTCCGTACGAATGCAAGCGCTACCAGTGGTTATATACTCAACATTGATCCTAACCTGGATCAAATCCGTTTATTTAAAGCGGGTACCGGAACGACGATGGCCACCTCAACGCGTACGATTGACACAGGTAAAACGTACCATGTTGAGATCATCGCAAGCGGTTCATCTATCAAAGTATATGTAGACGGCTATGCGACCCCGGCGATTAATGCTACTGACAGTACCTACTTGAGCGGGAAAATTGGTCTGAATACGTATAACGGAACAGCCTATTTTCAGAATATGCATGTGACCGATTTAAGCGAGTACTCTAATGAGATGTACCGTCCTGGGTATCATTATACACAGGAAGCAAGTAAAGCGAGCGATCCCAACGGACTTGTCTACTATGCAGGTGAATATCATCTGTTTCATCAGGACGAAGGTCGGTGGGCACATGCGGTAAGCACAGATCTTACACATTGGAAACGTCTACCTATCGCACTTCCCTTCAATGATTTGGGCAATGCTTGGTCAGGTTCAGCGGTCGTGGATACGAACAATGTAACAGGATTGTTTGGCGGAGGCTCTGGTCTCGTTGCTTTCTATACGAATTATAACCCTGATAAGGTCGGTGGCAACCAGAAAATCAGTCTCGCCTACAGCATCGACAAAGGGAGAACCTGGCAGCAGTATTCAGGCAATCCTATTGTACAGAATCCCGGCGGCGTGAACGGCGGTTGGGATTTCCGCGATCCTAAAGTTGTTTGGGACAGCGATCACAATGAATGGGTAATGGTGGTATCGGGCGGGGACAATATCCGTTTCTATACGTCCACCAACCTGCTCACCTGGACATATACAAGTTCATTTGGTTTTGGTAGCTATCTACATGGAGGTACCTGGGAATGTCCTGACTTTTTCCAGCTTGGGGTAGATGGGGGAGCGACGAACAAGAAATGGGTGCTTTCGATTAGCACAGGTCCAGCAACGCAAACGAACGGTTCCTCGTCTGAATATTTTGTAGGTTCATTCGACGGGTCGACTTTTACCAGCGACAATCCAGCCAGCACCGTACTTAGAAGCGAGTATGGCAAAGATATGTATGCGGCTATAACCTTCTCGGACATTCCTTCGAATGCACGCCGGATTGAAATTGGTTGGATGAGCAACTGGGATAATCCTTTCAGTGAACCCACATTCCCGTTCCACGGTCAATTGTCGATACCTCGTGAGCTTACACTGGTAACGTATCCGGAGGGGGTGCGGCTTGCTCAGAAACCAGTTACTGAGATGAATAATCTGCGCGGCACAGCCACTACATTTAACAACGTAACCATAACACCGACGAGCACAAATTTGTTGTCCGGCTTATCCGGCAATGCTTACGAAATTGATGCTGAGTTTCAACTTCCCGCAACCGGAGCGGCATCCGAGTTTGGGATTAGTCTAAGAGAGCTCGGAAGTCAAAAAACGGTCGTAGGTTATCAACCGCCTGCCTCCAAAATGTTCGTGGATCGCGTGAATGCGGGCCGAACTGATTTCACGGCCAATTTCGCCTCGCGAAATGATGTCGTTGTAAATCCCGTGAACAATCGTGTGAAAATGCACATTTATGTCGATGAATCCTCGGTAGAGGTATTCGGCAATGACGGTAAGGTCGTCTTCTCCGACATTATACTGCCGGATTCGGCCCGTGACGGCTTGAATTTCTATACGACAGGCGGTGATGTGACTGTAGTTTCTATGAGTGTGTATCCGCTAGCAAATACATGGCGCAACGAACCGACTAGCGGAACCATTCCGCAAAAAGTTGTGATGGATAAACCTAATCTTGAAATCGGCGTTGGTTCAACGAAGCAGTTCTACACAACTGTGCTTCCTCGCACCGCAATAAATAAAAATGTAATCTGGAGCACCAACAATGGCGCAATCGCTACAGTAACGGCTGTGGATGCCCGCAGTGCCAATATCGTGGGAATCAGTCCTGGTCGCGCGGTGATTACAGCAACGACACAGTCCGGCTCGATTGTGGGCACAACTGTCGTCCAGGTAGGTCCTGCATTCAGCACGAATTTGACAGGATGGACTTCGACCAACCAAGCGCAATGGATTCCGACGGCTGACGGGATTGCAGGTTATTTTGATCTGGACAGCAACTATATGTCCACGGTAACGGGCGGCAACTTCACCTATGAAGCCGATATGAAGCTGGATGCGTTGGGAGGAGCGGGTTCCATCATCTTCCGCAGCGATGCCACAGGCTCGAACGGCTATTACTTCAATGTCGATCCAAGTCTGAAAACACTGCGTTTGTTCTACAAGCTGAACGGCAGCTTTACCAGCTCACAAATCATTTCCAGCGTGCCGATGCTGCTGCAGCAAAGTAAAACCTATCACGTAAAAATTGTAACTAGCGGAACAAACATCAAAGTTTACTTTGACGGCGGTTCCATGCCGGTCATAGATGTTAATGACTCGCATTTCAGCAATGGTAACTTCGGTCTTAATCTCTTTGGAGGCAGAGCTTATTATCAGAATGTTATCTGGATCGCGAATTAATCAGCAGCATGTCCCTTACATTTGCCACAGCAGGCAGTGGTAAGGGCTTTTTTTACAAAAAAATTAAAGCCAAGGAACAGAGTATATTGAAATCATTTGCACCCATCCTTTGTTAAAATACGAATAAGTTTATCAATATCATTGTTCAAAGGAATGGGGAGATTAGGATGAAAATCGGATTCATAGGCTGCGGAGTGATTTCCGGTGCGCACCTGGAAGGCTTAAAGAAATTAAAAGATGAGAACAAACTGACCTTTCAGCTGACGGCTGTTTGCGACCTTAAGGTAGGGAGAGCGGAGGCTTTTGCCGCAGAAGTGGACAGGCAGCTTGGGTTTCGGCCGGAAGTATACACGGAGTATCGCCAGATGCTGGAGAAAGGAGGTCTGGATGCGGTTTCCGTCTTATTAGATCATGATCTGCATCATACAGTGACGGAGGATTGCTTCTCAGCAGGCATCCACGTGCAAATGCAAAAACCGTTGGCGATATCCCCTTCCTTTGGTCGCAAAATGCTTGCTGATGCTAAGAAGTTCAATAAAGTATTGACGCTTTCTGAACCGAGTGTGCTGGGCGCTGGTAATGTTGCGATGGCGCGAGCAGTAAAAGCAGGCTTGATCGGCGATGTGTATATGATCATGGATTACGCAACGGTCACACTGGGACGCTCGTTTTTTGCAGGAACTGCATGGCGTCATATGAAAGGCCGTGCGGGCGCAGGCTGGATTAATGATCACGGGGTTCACCGCACTCATTTCTTCACAGAAGTGAATGGGCCTATCCAAGAAGTGTTCTCCTATACGCGAATTTTTGAAAAGGAACTAAATGACGGCGAAACAACCATTCACCCTACCGGAGAAGATACATCTGTCACTGTATTCCGTTTTGAGAATGGAGGTCTGGGTCATTGGATGTGCAGTACAGCAGCTCACGGTGAGAAGACTGACGGGGTATGGATCTACGGGAGCAAAGGATGCCTGCGTCCTGGTCAACACGTAACACTTGAAGACAAATCAATTGTTACCCATTCTGAAATCATCCAGCGTTACGCGCCTGAAGTTGTAGAAAACCCTTTTGCCCACTCTTACATGGAATTGTGGGAAGCGATTGCTGAGCAAAAGCAGCCTATTTCCAGCGCTGAACGTGGTCTCGAAGCATTGGGAGTCGTGTTCGCCGCTCTGGAGTCCGGACATACGGGTCAGCCTGTAAATGTCCAAAGCATCATTCAAGGTGATAAGCATGCCTATGAAGATACCGTTCTAGCAGAAATGAAATCAGCTCGTTCTTGAATGATATTGCGATAAGGTCCACCATTCGTAAAACTAATGTGAATACTGCTTGCGGAAACGCAGAGGTGAGATGCCGGCATACAGTTTGAAACAGTTGGAGAAGTATGGTGCGTACTGGAAACCGACCCGTTCGGCGATTTGCCCGATCGGCCAATCGGTTTTGATCAGCAGCAGCTTAGCTTGTTCCAGTCGATACTCGTGCAGATATTCCATTGGCGTACAATGGTAGATCTCTTTCATACACCTAACAACATAGTTCGGGTGAAAATGAAGGGCCTCCGCAAGTGACTCATTCGTCACGTCAGCCTGATAGTGCTGCCTAAGGTAAGCTTCCGCTTTCTCTGCGAGTTTTAAAGCAGGGGAGGCGTCGCTTCCGCTATACCCTTCCTCTAATAGACGCAGCAGTTCCATGAACAGCTGCTGCTCGTTCCAAAAGGTCGCCGAGCGATGCTGGTCTGACGACGCGAGCATTTTGCGAAGGTGGTTCTCTGCAAGGGGAAATTCCGGTGGCGAGGCATACTGCCGAATCCGAATCGTATAGGGGTTTGCCCATACGTGCTGGACCGGGTAGGCTGGGTTTGCAGCATTGTCCGACGTTTGGAGCCAACTCCCTTTAAAGTCGAAATGATTCCAATAGAAAACAGTCTCCGTCTCACAAGGCTTCATCGCATAGTGATAACGGTCGGGCAATAGCAGCAGAGTCTGTCCCTCCGTTACCTCCCACTGCCTATCCTCTTCTCCGATGTATAACGTCCCTTTGACAACCCAAAGCAGGTCGAAGATGCCGATGTTCCGGCGGCTCGGGTGCTGCTCTCCCGGACTTAAGGTTGATAACCCGGTTGTAATGTAATAGGGCACTGGCGGCAGCTCCATCCAAATGATTCCCGATTCGTTCATTCCCGAAGCCTCCATATTGTAGTGTGAAATTTTATAAAAAATAGGTTTGTTTTATTCGTAGTTCATCCCTAAAATCAAGGATAAACTGGATGAGAGCGATAATCAAATGTCATATAAATCATGTACAGCCCTAGGAGGATATACTTATGGGAATTTCAACGAGCATGCGGCAGATTGGAAGGCGTGTACACATACAGGACGGATTTTGGAATCCGTTTACAGCGCTGGTGCGGGAGACGGTTATTCCCTATCAATGGGAGGCGCTTAACGACCGGATTCCAGATGCCGAGCCGAGCTATGCGATCCGTAATTTCCGGATTGCGGCCGGGATGGAAGAAGGCGAATTCGGGGGGATGGTTTTCCAAGACAGCGATGTGGCGAAGTGGATTGAAGCGGTCGGATACTCGCTTGCAAGCCAACCCGACCCCGAGCTGGAGCGAACTACAGACGAGTTGATCGAGCTAATTGCCAAGGCTCAGCACAATAACGGTTATCTGAACACGTATTACTCGGTCAAAGAACCAGGGAATGAGTGGACGAATCTTCATGAAGCGCATGAGCTTTACTGCGCGGGCCATATGATGGAGGCAGCGGTTGCGTATTACGAAGCCACGGGAAAACGGAGACTGCTTGATGTCGTTTGCAAATTTGCCGACTATATCGACACCGTATTTGGTCGCGAACAAGGCAAACTAAGAGGTTATGACGGCCACCAGGAGATAGAGCTGGCGCTAGTGAAGCTGTATCAAGCGACGGGAGAGGAGCGTTATTTGAAGCTGGCGCAATTTTTTATCGATGAGCGCGGTCAATCGCCGAACTTTCTGATTGAAGAATGCAAGCAAAGAGGCGGCTACAGTCATTGGGCGAAGAAGGAGCTGCCGATTCCGACCCTTGAACAAATAGCCTATAATCAGGCGCATGTGCCAGTTCGTGAACAGGACGTCGCTTTAGGCCATTCTGTACGGGCAGTCTATATGTATACGGCGATGGCAGACCTTGCAAGCCTGACAGGTGACCGGGAACTATTCGAGGCATGCCGTCGATTGTGGGATAACACGACGAAACGGCAGATGTACATTACTGGCGGCATCGGTTCGACGCATCATGGCGAGGCGTTTACCTTCGACCACGACTTGCCGAACGATACCGTATATGCCGAGACGTGTGCATCCATCGGTCTCATCTTCTTCGCTCGCCGCATGCTGCTTCTGGAGGCGAAGAGCGAGTACGCCGATGTCCTAGAGAGGGCGCTGTATAATAACGTTTTAGGCAGTATGTCGAGGGACGGTAAACATTACTTTTATGTCAATCCACTGGAAGTGTGGCCGAAGGCTTCCTTGAATAACCCGGACCGTAGGCACGTGAAGTCGGTGCGGCAGAAGTGGTTCGGCTGCTCCTGCTGCCCACCGAATGTGGCACGGCTTCTTACCTCGCTGAACGATTATATTTATACAACTTCTGCAGAGGATAACAAAGTTTATACGCATTTGTTCATCGGCAGCGAAGCGCAGTTCGAGCTAGCTGTCGGTCAAGTGGCGCTGAAGCAGCAATCGCGTCTTCCTTGGGAAGGTTATGTGCGAATTGAATTAACTGCTGTTCCGGACACCGAATTTACACTTGCGCTACGCATTCCGTCTTGGTGCTATGGGCAAGCTGTGTTGAAAATTAACGGAAAGATTTCGGATTACGATATTGAAAATGGATATGCTGCCGTATCTAGGCAATGGGCACAGGGAGACATCGTGGAATGGGAGCCCGTACTTGAGGCGCATTTGATTTCTTCACATCCGGAGATCAGGGCTAATAGGGGTAAAGCTGCTATTGAACGCGGTCCGCTAGTTTATTGTCTGGAGGAAACGGATAACGGCAGTTTGCTTCCTAATTTGTCTATCGATCGCGAAGCCGAGCTGCAATCGTATTACGACACCGAGCTGCTCGGTGGAGCGGTCGTTATTGAAGCGAAAGGTCGCGCTGATGAACGAGCTTCCTGGCAAGAGAATATGGCGTACCGCCCGCTTGCGCAGCAGCAAGTGTCTGAGCCTGTAAAGCTTAAAGCTGTACCGTATTACTTGTGGGGCAACCGACAGCCGGGTGAAATGTCGGTCTGGATTCGTATTTGAATGATCTTCGAAACGCCTCGTTTCGCAAATATTCATGCATATGCCGATGATTTCATAGTCGGCGATCATGCGAACCGTTGAGGGGGAACGAGGAGGCGCTATTTGGACGAAAAACCCCGAAATCAGGATAAAGAGGAACGTAGAAGCGCTATTTCGCGGTTTTTGCCTTTGGATCGTGCTTTTTTGATCAAATAGCGCTCTCTCGTTCCTCTTATTCGATTTCATAAGCAGAATTTCCGAAATAGCGGCTCTACGTTCCTCTAACGAAAGATCGGGTGACGTTCCCTGGGGCAGCTTATTTTCACGAAATCAATATGTTCTAATAGTGGTAATCAATAAATTAGAATGACATCAGCATTCAGCAGCTCTAACATTAAGCTATGAAAGCTTTTTAAATAAGCACCATTAATTCATGAGCGCAAGAGATACTTGCGTTTATTCCATTTTGCCTGAAGATTATGAAATAAAAATGCTATTCCTTAAAAGATAAAGTAACATGAAGGTATGCGCTATCTTCGTTCAGAAAGGAACTCTACTGCGATGCGAACAAGCCTACGTCTTCGATTGATGGTTCTCATGATTTGCTTGACCACGCTGCCGGTTGTAACCGTCACATGGATTGCCACGAATAATACACGGAGTTCCGTGGAGAAGGAAATCATTAATGCGAACAATTCGAGGATGTTATGGGCCAATCAATATTTAGAGGAGCTCCATCAGCAAATCGATATTCTGTTTTATTCCTTACAAATTAACCAGACGCTCATGGCTGGACTTAATGATATGAACAATCCGGATATCGGGGTACAATTTAACACGCAAAATTATATCAAAAACACACTAACGTCTGCCTTCTATGCTAACTCCAGAAAGATAGATGAATTGAATTTATATATCCATCCGATTCAAAAGGCATTTTCAGTCAGTTATGCAAACAGCGGAACCGTTTATTCCTTAAATATTAGGGAAGGTAACTGGGGACGTATGCTTCAAACACCCATCAATATGTATTTTAAACAATCCGGCAGTGCCATCTATGCTTATCACAGTATGAATCGATTTGAGGATCGAATGCTGTTAGGCGGTATTTCCGTCCGTATAAACAAGCAAGTGTGGAGGGAAGTCAGCGATATTTTAAAATCGGAATCAGAGAGCTCGGTTTACTTGATTAACGATCAAGGGGAACTATTGTCAGGTTCAACGGAGACAATGAATGCCGCAGAGCTTCAGTCCCAACTTCAAAGCCTCGACCAGAATGATTTCGAATTGGCATTTCGCAGAACGAAAACGGATTTCTATTTCTTAAAAAGAGTCGGAGACGGTCAACTTACGGTGGTGAAGGTCATTCCACTTCGCACAGTTAACCAGAGCGCACAACCGACGATCCGAGCAGGGATTTTAACAGGAAGCCTGTTTGCTATAGCCTCTATCTTGCTTTCCATCTTCGTATCGCTTCGGATTAGCAGGCCGATTGTCAAGCTTGCCAAAACCATGAAGATGACACATATTCATAATTTTAAAATGTCTCCAGTCCAAAGCAGGGACGAAATCGGATTGTTGGAAAACGGCTATAATTCCATGATGAAGCGTATTAAGGAATTGATCGAGGTTGAATATCAACAGGAAATCGATCTGAAGAATGCGCAATTAATGGCTCTGCAGGCGCAAATCAACCCGCATTTTCTCAATAATACGCTGAATTTGATGGGGGGAATGGCCTTGGTGAAGAATGCTCCTGAAATTTATGAAATTACCCGGGTAATGGGGGAGCTTTTACGTTATTCCATCAGCGCAGACGGTGATTTGGTACCTCTGGAAGATGAAATCAAGCATATGCGGAATTACCTATATATTCAAGAACAACGCTTTGCGGATCGCTGCTGTATGCATGTATCTACGGATGAGAGGGCACTGCTTACAAGGCTTCCTAAATTCACACTTCAACCGATCCTCGAGAATGCGTTTGAACATGGACTGCAGCGTAAGGAAGGCAAGTGGAATATCGAGATTCGGATAAGGCTCATAGGTAAACGAGTCAATATCTTCGTTAAGGATGACGGGGTAGGCGTTGACGAGGAACATCTACGCGAGTTGCGATCGGATTTGAGAGAGGGGCGACTGGCGCCTCGAGCAAGGAACAACGATGTAAAAAAGAAAAGAGGAATCGGATTAAGAAATGTCCATGCACGGCTCAAGCTGCAATTCGGCAAGGGCTGCGGTGTTCGCATATTTAGTAAGATGGGTGTAGGGACTTTGGTTGTATTAGTAATGGCTGCTGTTAAGCATGAGGAAGGAGGCAAAACGGATGCTAAATGTATTGATCATCGATGACGAGCTATGGTCCAGACAAGTCGTAAGATCATTGGGAGCTTGGAATAAACTCGGACTGAACATTGTTGGGGAAGCAGATGGCGGGCGGGAAGGAATCGATCTGATTGAGACGCTGCATCCTAGCATCGTGATCACCGATATGCGAATGCCGGGACTGGACGGTGTGGAGCTTCTTCAGGTATTAAACGAACGATACCCCGAAGTAAAAATCATCGTAATGAGCGGTTTTGACGATTTCGTTTATTTGAAGCAGGCGATACGTTCACGTGCCATCGAATATCTATTGAAGCCAATCAATCCAGTTGAATTGAACGCTGCCCTTTCTCGATGTGTGGAGGAGCTGCAAGCTTCACTACAATTACCAACTTCCTGGGATACGCACATCTTTACGGATAAAATGATGCTGGACACCTATTTGAATTACCGGCAGCAGGTTTATGAATATCTCTTGGAACTTAATCGTCCCGCAGTGCTCCACACACTCAAAAGGATAGAGGACCTCTTATCCGAAGGCTATGCAGAGACACAGGACGGGAGATTACCTGCTAGAATTGCGCATGATTTTCTGCACTTGCTAGAAGAGTTTACAGCGGGTACGGACTATGGTTTGGATCCAGCTTGGATCGAAGAACGACGTGAACGTGCTGCATGGCTAAGCGGGTACTCTTTAGGGGAAATTCATGCCCTCCTGCGTGATTGGTTCATTGATGCCATAGATGCCATTGAGGCGTATCGCAAAAATAAAAATCGATTAGTCCCCGAGGATGTACAGGTCTACATTGACCGCCACTATCAAGAAACGATTTCCCTTGAGACGGTCGCTCAACACTTTTTTGTAAGCAAGGAGCATCTAAGTCGAACATTTAAGGCTTCCATCGGTGAGAATTTATCCGATTATATCGTTCGTAAGAGAATGGAGAAAGCTAAAGAATTAATTATGGATCAACGACTTGCCATCAAACGTGTAGCTGAACTAACCGGCTATATCGATATCGCTTACTTTTATCGCGTTTTTAAGAAACATTTTGGACTCACTCCAGGGGAAATGCGTAAGGATGAGCTGGGAAATCAATAAAATACAATAACGAATGCTAATAACATCAAATGATTCATTACCCCCTTCTCTCTATACTGAAATTGTAGTTACTAATCATCTTTAGGGGGAAATGAAAAATGAAGAAAGCGCTTCACTTATTACTAAGTGTTACCTTATTGGGCGCAATGGTCGGTTGCGGCACGAACACCAACTCCAGTAATGGCGGAAAAGAGGCAACGCCAGCTCCGGCGGATTCGAAACCGGCAGCATCTACTCTTGCTCCAGCTAAGAAAGTAGAATTGAAAGTATTTATGGGCTTTCCACGGTTTAAGGATCAATTTGATAAATACTTTGAACAATTTAAGGCAAAGGAAAAAGCTGAAAAAAATATTGATGTCACCATCAATCTTGAAATGCCAAATCCGGATCAAGCCAAGCAAATTTTGCAGACTCGCCTTTCTTCTAATGATGCGCCGGATTTGTTCACCCTGCACGCTGTAGCAGACGTTCCCAGTTATTACAAAGCCGGTTACTTGAGTGACCTATCCAATCAGCCATTTGCGGCTGGCTTGTTCGATAACGTTAAGAAGACAGTAACCTTTGATGGCAAAATAGTAGCATTACCGCTTGAAAGCTTGGAATGGGGTTATTTGTACAATAAGAAAGTGTTTAATGACATAGGTCTGAAAGCTCCTCAAACGATAGATGAAATGAAAGCGGTTGTAGAAAAGCTGAAAGCGAACAAAGTGACACCCTTCGAGTTGTCTTTCCAAGAGGCATGGATTCCGCAGCTGATCATGGCGCTATCGCTCGGCGGGATTGTGACTTCGGAGCATCCGGATTGGATTCAGAAGATGAACAAGGGTGAGGCCTCCTACAAAGACGTACAGGACGTATTTAATATTATTGATATTGTAATGCAAAATGGGACAGATAAGCCATTCGAAGTAGGCAGCGCTCAAGGCTCTACTGATTTCGCTAACGGAAAAGCGGCGATGTGGGTTCAAGGTCCATGGCAAGCAGAAGCAATTCAAAAGGTTAATCCGAAAATTGAATTTGGCGTGGCACCGCTCCCGGTGAGTAATAACCCCAAGGGTACGATGATCAACCTATCAACGTCCACATCTCTAGCGGTATCTCCAACAAGCAAGAACAAAGAGGTTGCCATGGATCTTCTAAACTACATCCTTGATCCGAAGGATTCGTCAGCCTTGTTCCAAGAGTTGAAGTTCAATCCCGTATCTAAGGTGCACACGTATAAATCGTTCCCTTGGATCGATGAAGCGATGACCTACGTTTCTCAAGGGAAGGCTTATCAGGACCTGTCTCTTCCCAATGGCATCACGGATGAACAAGCGAAGCTGCTGCAAAGTTACTACGCAAAGCAAGTAACGAAAGACGAGATCATCAAATCGCTGGATAAGAAATGGGCAGACGCGATTAAGGCTCAGCAATAGCATGGCTATATATGGTGACCGGGAGTGAGAATAGGCTAATGACAACGAAACGAAAAAAGACAGTCATCCTATTAGCCTTCGTGTTTCCCGCTCTATTATTCTACGCTGTATTCGTACTCGCCCCCGCATTCGGGGGCGCATGGTACAGCCTTACGAATTGGAACGGACTGAATCGCACGTATCGGATGGTGGGATTGGCGAATTACATCGAGGCTTTGACGGCGGACCCGTTCTTCCTAAAGTCGGTAGGCTTCACCCTTAAATATGTCGTGTTCATGGTTGTGCTTCAGAATGTGATCGCTCTGCTTCTGGCGGTTCTTGTGGAATCCAGACGGCTCAGCAAGGTATGGTTCCGAACGATTTTATTCATGCCTAATATGATCAGCTTGATCATAGGCGGATTTATGTGGTTATTTATTTTCACCAAAGTACTTCCGTATATAGCCGAACATACGGTATTCACCTTTTTGGACAAATCTTGGATCGGTGATCCGGCGTATTCGTTCTTCGCCATCGTCATCGTGTCCCTGTGGGGCGGTGTCGGTTACCTGATGGTGATCTATATCGCCTCCTTACAGGGAGTACCCCAACATCTGAAAGAAGCGGCTGCGATGGATGGTGCGAATGCTTTTAAAACGTTTCGTTATGTGACGCTTCCGATGATTTATCCGGCTTTGACGATTGGTATCTTTCTTACTCTTAACGGCTCATTTAAAGCATTCGATGCCGTCTACTCGTTAACCGGCGGTGGTCCGGGCAGATCCACGCAGGTCATCGCGCTGAACATTTTCGAAGAAGCTTTTAAATCAAGTAATCGATATGGATATGCAAATGCCAAGGCGATGATCTTGTTTCTAGTCGTGTTTTTGATCACCTTGATTCAGCTATGGTTGATGAAAAGAAGAGAGGTGGAATCATGAAGCGAATCGGTTCCTTTATGATTCTGCTCATCCTCATTGCTGCTGCCATCTTTACGTTGTTTCCGATCTACATGGGACTGCTGAACTCCTTTAAGACGGAAGGTGCGATGATGAATAACATTTTGTCGCTGCCTACCCATTTGGAAGTAGGAAATTATATAGGCGCATTCCATAAGACTAATTTTGTTAGAAGCTTAGGAAATACGATATATATCGCGTCGGTTGGCTTGTTAGGCATAATTATTTGCGCTTCGATGGCAGGCTTTAAACTATCTAGGACACCGGGGAAGTTAAGCGCATTTATTTTTCTGCTGTTCGTCATGTCCACGTTGATTCCATTTCACTCTATTATGATAACGCTGACTAAAATATCTAAAGCGCTATCTGTGCAAGGCTCTACGACGGGTCTAGGATTGATATATATAGGCACGGGTGTCGCATTTGCGATCTTTTTGTACCATGGTTTTGTGAAATCGATCCCCCGCGATCTGGATGAAGCGGCTGTCATCGATGGATGTGGTGAGTTCCGATTATTTTTTATCGTCATTTTTCCGTTATTACTGCCGATTACGGCTACGATTGCGATTTTAAACCTGTTATGGATATGGAACGACTTTCTTCTGCCGTTACTGATGTTAACCAACTATAAGACGTATACCTTGCTATTATCCACCAACATGCTGTTCGGTCAATACGGGAATAATGACTGGTCGGCCATCTTGTCTTCATTGGTTTTGGCCATGCTGCCGGTCGTTCTCTTCTATTTATTACTGCAAAAATACATTATGAAGGGTATTGCAGACGGTGCGATAAAAGGATAGGAGTGAAAATGATTGAGCTCAATTCGTGAGAATGAAGTTGTTGGCTTTCTTAGAGCTGACGGGAATAGGCTAGTCAACGGAGAAGGTCGCGAGGTGCTGCTGAGAGGCGTAGGCTTTGGAAGTTGGCTGCTCCCAGAGGGTTATATGTGGATGTTTCCGGAGCAAGGGGATCGTCCGCGGCGTATTGAAAAGATGATTCAAGAGCTGATCGGCGAACGGCAGGCTGAAAGATTTTGGGACATTTACTATGACATTCATACGACGGAAGCAGATATTCAGCAGATTGCTGCTGAAGGCTTCAATTCGGTTAGGGTGCCAATAAACGCAAGATTTTTGATTGAAGATGGCGAGCCCCTTCGGGTGAAGGAACATAGACTACAGCTTATCGATCGGCTAATCGGATGGTGTCGTAAACACAGTCTTTATGTAATTCTAGATCTGCACGGGGCACCTGGGGGCCAGACGGGTACGAATATCGACGACTCTGAACGCGACTTGCCGGAGCTGTTTACAGAAGAACATAATAAACGTCTTACGGTTCAGTTATGGCGTTTTCTCGCAGAGCATTACAAGGATGAATGGATTGTTGCTGGCTATGATCTGCTCAATGAGCCGCTGCCCAACTGGTTCTCTGCTTATAACGATGAGGTCATGCCACTTTATCGGGACATCGTCAAGGCCATCCGAGAAGTGGATGATCGCCACATAATTATTCTAGAAGGTGCCCATTGGGCAACGGATTGGTCAATTTTCACGGAGAAAATCGACGATAATCTGATGCTGCAGTTTCATAAATATTGGAACAATCCAGATACGGAGAGCATTAGAGTCTATTTAGATAAGTGTGAAGAGTGGAACGTGCCCATTTATATGGGTGAAGGCGGCGAAAATAATAAAGCATGGTACGCGGGTGCTTTCCGCCTTTTTGAAGATCATAATATCTCATGGAATTTCTGGACTTGGAAAAAGATGGGTAAGAATAATTCGCCATGCAGCGTTAAGGTGCCTCGCGATTGGCAGATGCTGGTCGAGTATTTAGAAGGCGGTGCGAAGCCAGATGAGATAACCGCACAACGGATCTTAGAGGAGTATCTGACTAATTTAGCTTTTGAGGAATGTGTGTATTATCGCGATGTTGTTGACGCCTTGTTATGCAGACCTCCTGTTCGCATACCTGCTATTTTCTACGGGTATCGGGGAGAAGGGGTCAGTTATGGCATCCAGCAGCCGTCGAACCAGAATGTTGGCTTTCGCATCCACGACCGTACGGACATTCGATTTGTCGCAAGTGCCAGGGAGACAGCAAACTTCGAACATGGCAAAGGAGAGGTCTGGCAAGAGGATGAGCGCCTAGAAGTACACTTGGCTGAAAGCGATTGGCTAGCCTACGAAATTTATGTGCCAAGAGTGAGTGATTACTCGGTTTACGAGATCAACGTTCACCTTAACGAGCTTGATGAAAACGGAAGTCTGGCAATCTCAATAGATGACCAAAACAAAAATTGTAGAGAACCGTTTACGCTTGAGTCAGGGACACATCGTATTGTAGTTCAAGCTAAAGGTGCTCCCGTTCGGCTCGAATGGTTAGAAATCATTCCGACCAGCATGATGACTTAGTACAAGTAATTTAAATGAGTTTCCACTAATAAGCAGGCGTTCACTCTTTTGGGTGAATGCTTATTTTTTTGGAATGGTTATTTGGAAAAGTGGAGCAGTCGTAGATTGAACAAGGGTTAGTTAGTTGGTAAGTGGCTATTTTCACCAGTGGTTAGTTTTCTGATTCGTGGGAGAAGGGGAAACAAGTAGGCAAGTTGTACAATGTACAACAATTCCTTGATTTTTTCCGGATATGCTGCAGATGTTGTATGTTGTACAACAATTTATCCCTTTTTTATGTGATTGAACGGATATTGACCGGAATTGTTGTATTTTTTGCAACAATGACGCGAAAAATGCTAATTAACATGCGAAATGTTGTACAAACTACAACAATACGGATAAACAAGCGGATGTTTAAAACATATAGGTCTTAAGCGTAACTTGCCTTTCGTCAACTTTTATAGACCTTCGTATTCAAGGACGGCGTAAGCCGTTTTTCTTGTGTTAAAATAATGGCACATTAGGCTGAACAGACGATCAACAAAACTTAGTTTTAGTTATGACCATTTTAACGAAGCTGCGCAGCTTATTCCTTTAAAGTAGACACCTTAACGGACATAAGAGTATTCTTATGTGTAGCAAAAGGAGGCCCAAATGTATGAAGTCTCATACCTCTGACCGTATTAAAATCCCGCCGGGATTTTGGGCTGGATTACGTCAATTAGGGATTGCCGCCCACGAGGTAGCTCGCAAAGCACGACTGCCTCTCACCATTATTACTGAACCAGTAGTTACCACTGCTCAATATTTCGCGATTTGGCAGGCTTATTCCGATCTCATGGGTGACACTGCCGAAGCAATCATCAAACTTGCGACCGTCTTTGAAACAGCGAAGTACCCACCTACCGTCTTAGCGACTTACCACGCTCGTGACTACCGCGACGCTCTAAACCGAATGGCTCGGTACAAACAACTGTGTCCTCCCGAAAGCTTACGTATCACCGAGGAGGGCGAGCACTGTACAATCGAACTGGAATGGCTGAATACCGAGCAACCCGGTCCGCCGACGCTGGTTGGTATCACGCTGGCTTATCTTC
Source organism: Paenibacillus andongensis (assembly GCF_025369935.1). NCBI lineage: Bacteria > Bacillati > Bacillota > Bacilli > Caryophanales > Paenibacillaceae > Paenibacillus > Paenibacillus andongensis. Next base: position 1,282,392 of record NZ_CP104467.1, read on the forward strand.
TGGAGCTTGGGCGCCGGGGCACAGGTCAACCTTTGACGGCGCGGTTCGTTGAATTCTCGCACGCAATGGGCGATGTACAGGCCCTTGAGGCTTACTTCGGCTGCCGTGTCCGGATTGGTGCAAAATGTAACCGGTTGACGTTACATAGAAAGGATCTGGATAGCCCCTTTATCTCGTACAACGAAGAGTTGCTGGAGATTCTGACTCCCGTTCTGGACCGAACGCTCAATGAGCATCAACACAGCCGCTCAATACCCGAGATGGTCAAGTGGATCATGAAACGCAGCCTAACAGGAGGACGCCCCGACATTCAGGCTGTCGCGAGCGAGCTCAGTATGAGCGATCGTACCTTGCAGCGCCGGCTTACTGATGAAGGCACGAGCTTCAAGCATCTGTTGACACAAGCTCGACATGAGCAGGCACGAGAGTACTTGGCAGACCCCTCGCTCGATATTAAAGAAGTGGCTTTCTTGATTGGATATGAAGACCAGAACTCGTTCTACCGCGCCTTCCGCCTTTGGGAAGGTGATACTCCTTCAAATTGGCGTACTGAACATTTAGGTACAAACTCGATATCAGTAGGACCGCTAGGAATGCCGACTATTCACTGAGTCATCTTATTTGGCGTGTTAAACAAGAACTTTGGCGCAATATGCTAGTTACTGAACAATCCAGACAAGGTAATATAATCTCTATCCGGAGCACAAGACTAATCAGTAAGGGAGAAATGTATGATGGATATGGGATTAAACAATAAAACAGCTTTAATTACTGGATCAACGAAAGGGATAGGTAAAGCAATCGCCATTGAACTTGCCAAAGAAGGTGTTCATGTACTAATTAATGGACGAAATGATGAAGAGGTAGAACGAACTGTCAATGAGTTGAAGTCAGATTTTCCGGCTACCTCTCCTCAAAATGCTACAGCCGATATTGTGGATACTCAGCAAAGAGAAGCTTTATTTGAAAAATACCCCAATATCGATATTTTAGTTAACAATATGGGTATTTATGAAATTATGCAATATGAGGACGTTGACGATGAAGTATGGGAAAAATACTTTCGTACGAATGTTCTTGCTGCAAATGGATTATCTAAATTTTACTTACCTAAAATGTTGAAGAATGATTATGGCCGCATTATCTTTATTGGGAGTGAAGAAGCAATTATGCCTTCTGGGCTAATGCCTCAGTATTGTATGACCAAATCAATGCTATTATCATTGTCAAAAAGCTTATCTAAATTAACAAAAGGAACCGAAGTTACAGTCAATACGATCATGCCAGGACCAACACTCTCTGAGAATGTGCATCAAATCATTGAGGGTATGTACCCTAATGAAGATATGACTTTTTCGGAAAAAGAGAAAGAATTTATGACTACAAACCTACCTCAATCTGAAATACAGCGATTTATCAAGCCTATTGAAATAGGTAGATTAACAACATTTGTATGTAGTCCTTATGCATCCGCATTTAAAGGTTCTCCAATCCGTATGGATGGGGGTATGGTACCGACTATTTTTTAACATTTTGCTAACCTTTAATTTTGTTAACATAAAAAAACCTTCCGAAAGGAAGGTTTAAATTAATGCTTCAATGATATGATTACTTAGAAATTTCACTGTATTTTTTGAAATTGTCTAGAAACGCCTGCCAGCCTGCTTTTTGCATCTCAATGGAATTGGTGGTTTCTGCTTCAAAAACTTCAATTACTTTCGTATCGTTTTCTTGACTAATAAAAGTGATCGAAACTTTTCTTCCATCTCCCAAAGTGTAAGAAATAAATTCATTGATTCTCACTTCATCATAAACGCCACCAAAATCAAATCCAAAACTTCCATCCTTCGCTTCCATTCTAGTAAAAAATTTTCCGCCAGCCCTTAAATCATTTTCGGCATTTGGTGCATGCCAGTCATCAGAAGCAAAAGACCATTTCGTGATATGCTGTGGTTCTGTCCAATACTCCCACACTTTTCCAACTGGTGCATGAACTGTGGTTTCTACCGTGATTGTTTGATTACCTGTTTCCATTATAATTACCGCCTCACTATATGTAATTTAGATCATCTATGGTTAATTATACCATTAATCTAACGGCAGACAAGCACGATGAAGCAGTATTAGAAATGGTAACTTGGAAAAATTTAACTTTATTTTTATTTGACCGGCGCTAAGACTCACTCAGTAACATCAACCCAGAAATAGTAGGATCCACCCTGTAGACTGTTCCCAAAACATCTTATAATAGAAGGTATAGTACGGGGAGCAATGGGAGGTTATTAGAATGAATAGTTATACATTCCAGAAAAACGTGGCTGTATACGATAAAACGGACATTTTGATTGTCGGAGGCGGTCCAGCGGGTGTGGCAGCAGCTATCGCGGCGGCAAGGTGCGGAAAAAAAGTCACGCTGCTCGAACAATCCGGACAATTAGGCGGGATGGGCACCTTGGGCAACGTCAGCGTATTTATGGGTGTCGGCAATGTGACGGGCATTTATCGTGAGATCGTTTCCGAAGTGCTGCCGCAGCAGGCGGTTCCGGACGATCATAAAGGTTCAATCTGGCCGCAGTACAATCCGTTCCGTCTGCGGCATTATTTGAACGAGAAGCTGGAAAAGGAAGGCGTACAAGTGTTGTTCCACGTCAGCTTCGCAGGAACTGTCATCGATCAGGGACGTGTAAAGGCGGTCATCGCGAATTCGCGCGAAGGGCTGCTGGCGTTTGAAGCGGATGTGTTCATCGACTGCACGGGAGATGGGCGTGTTGCCATCGAAGCGGGGGCGGAATATACCTCTGGACGCGACGTCGACGGGATGACCCAACCAATGACGCTTATGTTCATGATGCAAAATACCGGTCAGCCCGCCGTACGGCAACTGCCGGAGGGCTGTTATCGTTACGAGAATGTATCCGAATTGCCGCAAGGAAGACTGCTCCATTGGGAGCAAAACGAACCAGGCAATCTGCTCGTTAATATGACCCGAGTGAAGGGAAACGGGGCCAAAGTCAAGGACGTCAGCTATGCGGAAAAAGAAGCGCTGCGACAGGCTTTCTCCGTTGCCGACTTTTTGCAGCGCAACGGATTCGAGAACTATGTGCTTTCGCATGTGCCTGGTCAGGTCGGGGTCAGGGAGACGAATCAGATCGTCGGCCATTATACGCTGACCGAGGATGATATTCTCTCCAGCCGGAGATTTGACGATGTGGTGGCGCAAACCAACTACGAGATTGATATTCACAATCCGGACGGCAAGGCGGGCACCGACGAGCGAGAAGTGAAAGGATACGACATTCCGTACCGCTGCCTTATTCCGCAGGGGGTACAAGGCTTGCTCGTAGCGGGGCGCTCCATATCGGCCACGCATGTGGCCATGTCGTCGATGCGGGTTCAGGCGACGTGCTATGCGCTCGGCCAGGCAGCCGGTGTCGCAGCCTCGATCGCGGCGGATCAAGGAATTCCGCTGGAGCATGTCAGTGTGGATGAGCTGCATGAAGCATTAAGACTTCAGAATGTGATGTTTTTGAAGAACGCTCACAAGTGAATCAATCATTGAATCGTCCGTAAAAGCACAAACGGGTTCGCGCGTCGGAGCAGCAGCGAGACACACGTTTGTGCATTTTGTTGTCATATCGTTCTTACATGTTCAGATAAGGAGACAGGAATTATGTATAAACTGGTTATTGTCGATGATGAACCTGCTGTCCGAGGAGGGCTCAGCAAATTCGTCGAGTGGAGCAATTATGGGATTGTTCTCGCTGGCACAGCGGACGACGGCGATACGGGGCTGGAACTGATTGAACGGGTGAAGCCCGACATCGTGCTGACGGATGTGATGATGCCTGTCATGGACGGCATCCAAATGTCGAGGGAGATTCGAGAGCGGTTCCCCGAGACAAAGATCGTTTTCATCAGCGGCCACAATGAAGCCAACCTTTTGCGTTCGGCATTACAGATTCATGCTGCCGATTATATTTTCAAACCGGTCAAGCGGACTGAGCTCCAAAAGGTCATTGAAGGAGTCGTTCGGGACTTGCTGACGGAAGAGAAGGAGCAGCAACGGCTCAAAGACATGCAGGTAAAATTGACACAGAGTATGCCACTGCTTAGAGAGAAATTTCTAATGGCGCTGATCCAGGACGGGGACGCAAAGCCGGATGTGCTGCGGGAAAGAGCGGCATTTCTCAATCTGGAACTGCCGCTTGAAACGCCATATCTCGTACTCGTGATAACCATTGACGATTCAAAAGAGGTGCTCGGCAGCCGTTCGGAGAGGGACAAGCAGCTGATGTCTTACTCACTCTTGAACGTCGTTCAAGAACTAATTGATCAGTACCTGCATGGGTATGCATTCGAGAACAGATCCGCAGAATACGTTGGGCTGTTGGTACTTGACGATCAGTTGATTGACCCGGAGTCTACGCTGCTTTCGCTGGCAGAGGCGATCCGCGATAATCTGCGGCGCTGGCTGAATATTAGTGTCACGATTGGGGTAGGCGAGCGCGCCGAAAATATCCGGATGCTTCCAGCGTCTTTTCGGCATGCCCGCGACGCGGCGGACCAAAAGTGGTACATGGGCAAGAATCAAGTGATCACAATGGACAGTCTGGAAATTGGAGCAGTCAGTCCGATTCGGTTCGGTACCAGCCAGAGTGAGCGACTGGTATCCGTGCTGAAATCGGGAGAGAAGCAACAATTGGAGTTGGAAATGGAAAGCATTCTCGAGCCGCTGGCGCAAATTCGTAAGGACGGCTTCAAGTACGGCCGGCAGGTAGGACTGCAAATGATCGCTCTCGCCGGAAGGTTGCTGCTTGACCTTAATCTGCTTACCCGTGAGAAGGATGAGGAGGAAGCTTGGGCGCTGGATCGGCTCCTGAAGCTGGAAACGATGGCGGATTTGAAAACCTTTGTAAGCGATTACCTGTATAGCATTTGCTGCTGGATTCAGGAGAAGCGTAGCGGTCGATCGAGTAATGTGATCGAACAGATTCAGAGGTTTATTTCCGAGAATTATGCCAAGAACCTGTCAATCGCAGAGATTGCAGCTAGCGTTTACCTCAGCCAAACCTATGTCAGCTTATTATTCAAGCAGGAGACTGGCGAGACGATATACGAATATTTGATGAAGGTCCGTATCGCGAAAGCGAAGGAATTGCTTGTGGATCCCCGCATCAAGTTCTACGAAGTTTGCGAGCTTGTCGGCTACACGGATCCAAGCTATTTCAGCAAGCTGTTCAAGAAGATAACCGGACTTACACCAAGCGCTTATCGGGACCAGCAATAGGAGAAGAAGGGTTGCCATGCAAAAGGAGTTGATCCAGTGAGAGGGGTCTTGCAAAAAAGAAGGATCCGCGCCTCCAATTTGTGGGAAGGCGTTGTGGCGGCCAGGAGGTGGATGCTCGCCTACGGACTGATGATTTTCCTGCCGGTATGCATCATGCTGTTCGTCTATTATGAACAATCCTCCCGGATTTTGCAGGAGGAAGTGACCCAGACCATGCAGCAAACGCTGAAACAGGCAGGTATTAATTTAAGCTCGAAGCTCAACTATGTGCAGAATTCATCCAATTCTATCTTCATGAACCATAAGCTGTATGAGAATTTGGATCCCGCTTCTCCGATCATCGAGCGCATCACACAGTCGAAGGAACTGCGCAATTTGCTTGAATCGGTTCAAACGGCGCCGGATATTGTCAGGGCGCGTGTTTTTACCGATTCGGGAAATCTATACGGCTTCGATTTATTGAATCTTTTTCCGCTAGATAGCTTGAAGGATCGCCCTTGGCACAAAGAAGTCATAAACGCGGGCGGCAGCATCGTGTGGACGGGCATCTACGAAGAAAACTATCTGGACTCAGGACCAGCACGGATTCTTTCCTGTGCCCGCTTGTTGCGACACCCGCGAAATTTTGATCAAAGTCTTGGTGTGCTGATGCTTGACGTTCCCGAGAAGATGGTCGCTGACATCATTTCCGAGCTTAATTTTCCAGCTCAAAGCCGTGTCTATATCGTGGATCGCAGTGGGACTATCATTTACAGCGCGGATCAATCGTTGATCGGCACAAAGACTGCCCTCGCGAGTGAGTCCGATGAAGGAATCCTCGAACGGTCTGAAAACGGTGTGGACGTGTTTGAGGTGCGTGCACCCATCAAGGCTGTGGATTGGCGTCTCGTGCTGGAGGTGCCTAAGACTGGCCTGACGCATCGCACAACCACGTTAAGTCAGTGGTCCGGCATTGCGACGGTCGCCGGTATGACGATCATGTTTTTAATTTTGGTATTCATGTTATTGGCGTTCGTTATTAACGGGATGAACCGCCGGATCAAATCGGTCGTCAAGACGATCCGCACGGAAGGCGTCGAAGGGCTGGAGGAGCCGGGAGGCGACTTCCGTTTGCTTGAGCGAGTTGTCGATCATTTGGTGCATCGGGTGAAGGATTTGATGGAGGAAGCTTACCGTTCGAAAATGCTGGAGCGGGAGGCTGAACTTCGCGCGTTGCAAGCACAGATCAATCCGCACTTTCTCTACAATACGCTGGATACGATCAATTGGCTGGCGATCTCTCGCGAAGCCGACGATATCAGCCATCTGATCGAGAGCCTGTCCGACTATTTCCGTCTAAGCCTGAACAAAGGGAAGGACTATGTCTGCGTAGCGGATGAACTGGAGCTCGCGCGAGTCTATTTGGAGATTCAGCAGAACCGGTTCCCTTCCACCTTCGAGTTCGTGATTGAAGAGAGTCCGGAGGCGAACCGGTGCATCATTCCAAAGCTGACGCTGCAACCCATCGTCGAGAATGCGCTGCTGCACGGCATCCGCAAGGACAAGAGTAAAACAGGGACCATCTGCATTCGCGCAGAGCAGTTTGGTGACGAGCTTGAGATTACCGTCAAAGATGATGGGATCGGTATGGAGGAGCAACTGGCCTCCAGCCTTTTGTCCACATCGCGCCCTTTGCAGCATGCCGAAGGAAGTGGCAGCTCGTATGGTCTTTACAATGTGAACGAGCTAATCAAGCTGCTGGCCGGTTACGAATATGGACTAACGGTCCGATCCCGTCCAGGCGATGGCACTGTCGTGATCGTTCGACTCAAGGCGATGCAAGAGAAACAAACTAAGTAGGATACGACTAGAAAGTGTCGGATTGCCCTCTACATGAAGCACCATCCGGCAGGTACAATGAAGCCATAAGTGCAGGAGGTGCAACCACAATATGAGCGAGCTCATCACACAATTGAATGGAAAGGCAGGGGAGGCCAAGGTTTCGCGCAAACGTGAAAGCAGATGGCGGCTGGTATGGCGGAACTTCGATACCTACGTGCTTCTGTTGCCTGGGCTGCTTTTACTGCTGCTATTCAAATACACGCCGATGTACGGAGTCTTGATAGCGTTTCAGGATTACAACATTTTCGACGGGATCGTAGGAAGCAAGTGGGTTGGACTTGAACAGTTCCGCAAGCTCATGCAATCGGCGGAATTCATGCAAGTGTTCACGAATACGTTGCTCATCAGTGTATACAAGATCGTGCTTCTGTTCCCTATACCGATTCTTATCGCCCTGCTGCTGAACGAGATTCGGTTCACAGGGTTCAAACGGACCATCCAGACGATTATCTACATGCCTCACTTCTTGTCCTGGGTCATCATCTCCGGCTTGTTCATGACGATCTTGTCTCCTTCCGACGGACTTGTCAACTCCGTCATTCAATGGCTCGGCGGCGAATCGATCCGATTTTTTATGGACAACCATGTGTTCCGAAGCGTCGTCGTATTCACTGCAGGCTGGAAGGAGATCGGCTGGAACGCGATCATCTTCATCGCCGCTCTCGCCAGTGTCGAGCAGGAACAATACGAGGCGGCTTCGATCGACGGAGCTAACCGGCTGCGGCAGATGTGGCATATCTCGCTTCCCGGCATTGTGCCGACGATCATCCTGATGCTCATTCTCCGCCTTGGCATGGTGCTAGACGCGGGCTCAGAGCAGATACTAACGATGTATAACCCTACGGTCTACGCATCCGGCGACGTCATCGGCACCTTCGTCTACAGGATGGGTCTCGGCAAGATGGATTACAGCTTCAGCACCGCGGTCGGCCTTTTCAATTCGGTCGTCGGCTTCATTCTCATCGTCTCCGGCAACTGGCTCAGCAGAAAAATGCTGAACCGTGGGATCTGGTAAGGAGGTTAGGCATGCATATCCGTAAAAGAACGTTCAGCGACTGGGTATTAGACACCTTCGTATACGGCTTCATGATCGTGTTAGGACTGATTACCTTACTACCCATGATCCACGTGTTCTCCAAATCCGTCAGCTCGGATTGGGCGCTTGTATCGGGACGAGTGAACCTGCTGCCGGTCGGCTTCCAGCTCGATACGCTGGTAAACGTCGCCACCTCCCACGCATTCGGCCGAGCTTTCGTCATTTCGGTCATCGTGACAGTAGCTGGGACACTGCTAAGCATTTTGGTGACAGCAATCACCGCCTATCCGCTGTCTAAGCGGCATCTGCCCGGCATCTCGGCAATCATGATATTGTTCGTCTTCACCATGCTGTTTAGCGGAGGACTCATTCCGAATTACCTGTTGATCCGTGAGCTGCACCTGTTAAACAATCTATGGTCTCTCATCTTGCCAGCCATGATCAGTGTGTTCAATATGCTGGTAATCAAAAGCTATTACGAAGGGCTTCCCGAAGCGCTTGAAGAATCGGCGCGGATCGACGGAGCGAAAACATATACGATTCTGTTCCGCATCATTCTTCCGCTCAGCATGCCTGTTCTGGCTGCGATCGCCTTGTTCTATGCGGTTGGCTTCTGGAACGATTACTTCAGTCCGATGCTTTACATTAGCGATCCTTTGTTGAAAACTCTTCAACTGCATTTGCGCGATATCGTGATGGAGAACGATACGGCGAACGCGCTTAACAAGTCGGCCGACGATCTGATGAATATGTCACCGGAAAGTATCCGGGCCGCTACGGTAGTGGCATCTACCGTACCCATTCTTCTCGTATACCCGTTCCTTCAGAAGTATTTTATTAAGGGTGTATTGATCGGTTCCGTCAAAGGTTAATGCTGCATTAACGCCGGCGGAATCCATGCCGCTGCTTAATGATAAATTGCACTTCATACACAGGAGGGTTTAAAAGATGAAGAAAACGATGAAATGGGCCGCGCTCCCTATAGCGGTCAGCTTGATGCTTCTGTCTGCTTGCGGCTCAAACAGTGCAGGGGAGAAAAGCTCCAGCTCCCCGGCACCGTCCTCCCAGCCAGCGAATGCCGGCCCCAAGCCTGAATTGAAAGCGCTCATGCGTTTAGGCCCGAACTTCGCGAAAGACCCAATTGCCATGATGCTGGAAGAGAAGACGGGCTACAAAGTTAATTACGAAGCGCTTCCTGTAGATAAGCCGGAGGACAAACTCAATCTCTTGATCGCTTCCTCCGAGCCTTACGATATCGTCTCGACAGGCGGGGACAGCAGCTCCAAAGCCATCTATGCCGATTATGCCAAAAAAGGCGCGCTGGTCGATCTGACTCCGCTGATTGACAAGTATGGAAAAAATATTAAAGCGTCGTTGTCCAAAGAGACGCTGGAAAATGCCAAAGTCGACGGTAAAATCTATGCGATTCCGACCCGCTCCCTCGAATCCGTCGGCACGAGCCTGATGATTCGCAAGGATTGGTTGGATAAGCTCGGTTTGCAAGTACCGTCAACGCTTGACGAACTGATGGTTGTCCTCAAGGCATTTAAGGAGAAAGATCCTGGCGGCAACGGAGCTAAGAACGTGCCTTTGTCCATTAAGGGTGACGCACCGATGGTCGACAATCTCATCGGCGCCTTCGGCATGGTCAACGATTGGAACGATGTGAACGGTAAGCTGATCCCACGAGCTATGAACCCATCGTTTAAAGAATATTTGACTTATATGTCCGATCTTTACAAGCAAGGGCTGCTGGATCAAGAGTTTGCGATTAATAAGGACGCAACTGTGAAAGAGAAGTTTACGAACGGCAAGGCGGGTGTCATCGTGTTGCATTGGGCCGACATTCCAACGATCGACGATGCACTCAAGAAGAACATCCCAGGAGCCACTTATGTGTACATTCCTGCGCTGATAGGCAAGAACGGTCAGGCAGGTTTGGCGCAGTCCTCCGGATTCGATCGACTGACTTTCGTTCCTAAAGCATCCAAACATCCGGAAGATGCGATCAAATGGATGGATGCCAAGCTCGAACCGGATACGTTCAAAAATATGGCGATTGGCGTCGAAGGTACGCATCATACGGTTAAAGACGGAAATTATTTCCCGATTTTGCCGATTTTCAATGACGAGAGAGGTTCGGCAAGCAACTATTTGACCGGCATCGACGAAACGAAATACCCGATTTACTGGCAGGCTCGCGTTCGCAAAGATGATCGGCTCTACAAGGGTTGGGAATTTCTAAACAAGCTGCAAAAACCGGAAGTGTTCAAGAAGAATCCGCTTGGATTAGCGCCTTACTTCCCGAATTACTCGAAGGAGAATGCGCAGCTTAACCAAATGGTCAACGATTATGCGATTAAAATCATCGTCGGCGGCGAACAGCTTACAGGGTTCGATGCATTTACAGATAAATTCAAAAAAGCCGGCGGCCAAACGAGCTACGACGAAATCAACGCTTGGTACGCGACCACTCGTAAATGACACATGGCGGCAGTCTGTTGGCAGCGCTTAGGCGGCGCAGACTGCCGCTTCCACTATGCCTTTTTAAGTAAAGGATGACTAAGTAAAGGGGGGATAGGTGCTGTAAGTCATGCAAGATGATGTCCATTATGGGAGGGAATTGGAATGATTGCTTTGGCATTTTCGAAAAGGTGGAAATTGCACGGTTTCATGATGCTCTTCTTTCTGATTAGTCTGCTGCTATTGTCCGCATCTTCCGTCAAAGCCGCTCAGCAAGAACCTTACAACTGGCAAAATGTACGCATTGGCGGCGGCGGATTTGTAACCGGGATCGCGATTCATCCGACGGAGCCGAATCTTGTCTATATTCGTACCGACGTCGGCGGCGCCTTACGCTGGGACGAAGTGAATCACAAGTGGATTCCATTATTGAATGCAATTCCAAGAGAAAAATACAATGAGTACGGCATCGACAGCATCGCACTTGATCCTTCGAATCCGAATGTGGTCTACATCGCAGCTGGCAAGTACAACTATGTAGGCGCTCCTGCGGATATTCTGAAATCAACGGATCGTGGAGCCAATTGGACTTCAACCGGGTTTGCACCTAGGCATTATGGTAACGGGCCAGGACGAGATTTAGGTGAACGGCTTATGGTAGACCCGAACAACAGTCAAATCATTTACATGGGAACGCGTTATGACGGGCTGTGGAAAAGCACATCCGGTGCCAGCTCAGGCTCATGGGAGCAGGTTACTAATTTCCCGACCCCCGGTGCCGATCCAACCGGACTCAATTTTGTTTTATTTGATAAGAGTACGGGTTCTCCGGGCATTGCGACTCAAACCATTTATGTCGGGGTCAAAGGCACTGGCATTTACCAGAGCGTAAATGGCGGGACGACATGGACGCTGATGAATGGAAGTCCGCTTACACCTCGTCGGGCTGTTCTGGCGGATGGCGGCACTCTGTATGTCACTTATGAATCTGGCGTCACGAAATTTGCAAACGGTGTATGGACCGACATTACGCCTCCGTCGACGGGGAGATACAACGGCATTACCGTAGATCCTACGAACCCGAACATCGTGATGACGGCCATTGAGGACGGCTCGAACACACCGGCTCCGATCTACCGGTCGGTCAATGGAGGAACGAACTGGACGCAGGTTACCTTCGTCAAACATCCGAATGTTCCGTGGTGGACGAGTAATTGGTTTGCTGCCAATACCTCCACCTTGACCATCGACCCCCATTTTCCGAATCGTGTCTGGTTAACCGACTTCTACGGCACATGGCGTACGGATGATATAACGGCAAGTCCGTCCCACTGGTATACGTACGAGGAGGGCCACGAAGAAGTGGTGACGTTCGCTTTGCGCAGCACGCCGATCGGTGCACCGCTGCTGAGCGGGCACGCGGATGTCGACGGTCTGCGTCATACTTCGCTGATGGCGTTTCCAAGTGGTAAATTCGGCAGTCCGTCTCTAGGCGATACGGTGTCGATCGACTTTCAAGAGAGTAATCCTAACTTCATCGCCCGGGTAGGTTCCACGCGTTATGCCGGTACAGGCGGCGGTGGTTACAGCACCAACAACGGGGCTTCCTGGACGGCGTTTCCCAATCCGCCAGGCGTGGCGGGCCGCATCGCCGTATCCGCTGGAAGCGAGACGCTGGTCTGGGTCCCGCAGAGCGGAAGTCCGATCTATTCAACCGATCGGGGACAAACGTGGAACCCGAGCACAGGCGCACCATCCGGAACCGTACACGATTTCTGGGTCTGGTACCAGCCGCTGGCGTCTGACCGCGTTAACAATAATACGTTCTATCTGTTAGAACGAAATACTTGGAAATTATTCCGCAGTACGGACGGTGGAGCGTCTTGGACGGTTGCGTCGACGATGCCGACAATACCAGCGAAAACTCCCGCGTATTTCAGCGTCAAGGCAGCGCCGGGTAAGGCGGGCGAAGTATGGGTCAGCCTGGATGGGGGAGGCCTCTGGCGTTCCAGCAACGCTGGCGATTCATGGACGCGGCTGCCGAATGTTCAGCAAGCGACATTGTTTGCATTTGGTAAAAATAAGCTTGGTTCTCCAGATCCCACAGTTTTCGTATACGGCAAGGTGGATAATACTGTAGGTATTTTCCGCTCCGATGATTTCGGCACCTCCTGGGTGAAGATTGACGTAGCCGATCCGGCAATTGGCGCTGAAGCCAACACGATGGAAGGCGACCGTCAGACTTGGGGACGTGTCTATATCGGAACGAATGGAACCGGTGTTTTCTACGGTGACACTTTGATGAGTGAAGGGACCGATACAGAGCCGCCGACAGCGCCTTCGAACCTGACATCTCCATCGAAAACATCCACGAGCGTTAACTTATCTTGGACGGCTTCAACCGATAACACCGGTGTAGCCGGGTACAACATTTACAGCGGAGGTGTCTATGTCGGTGCCACAACAATGCTCTCGAGTACAACATATACGGTAAACGGCTTAGCGCCTAGCACCGCCTATTCGTTTACGGTGAAAGCCAAAGATGGAGCGGGAAATCTGTCGGCTCCGAGCAATGCAGTGAGTGTGACGACAGCGTCTCCGCCGGCACCGCCGACGAATCTGACAACGACAGCGGCGACGCTCACGAGCCTCAGCCTGAGTTGGAGTCCGCCATCCAATCCCTCCGGCGTAGTCGGATATCGGATTTACGTCGGATCCAAGCAGGTCGCTGCTACCTCGGGCACGACGTATACGCTCACGGGACTACTGCCCAACCAAACATATTCGGTTACCGTTCGTTCCGCGGACGGTGCAGGCAGCACGTCAACAGCTAGTAATACAGTGGCTGCAACGACGGCGACAGGTCCGGGCACACTCGCATTCAGCGACGATTTTCAGGATGGGGTAGCGGATGGTTGGACGCCTGCGAACGGTACGTGGTCTGTCGTAACATCAGGCGGGTCCAAGGTTTACAAGCAAGCTTCCTGGCTGGATAAGAATGCGTTCAGTACCGTCGATACCAGCACATATACCAACTACAGCGTGGAAACGAACATCAAACTTACCCAAAATGATATCGATCTGGCAGCCGGTATTACGGCCCGCTATCAGGATCCGAACAATTTTTATTATTTCCGAATCAAAGCAGGCAAGCTGCAGATTGGCAAATCGGTGAACAACGTCATCACGATCCTGACTGCGAAAAATTATACGATGACGACGAATGAAGTGTACACGTTCACTGCGGTTTTAAACAACAGCACACTCGATTTCTATGTGAATGGGTTTAAGGAATTAACGGTTACGGATACGAGTCTTACTTCGGGGAAAATCGGCCTATATGCCTATAAAACGAGCGTTGAGTTTGACAATGTGAAAGTCGTTCATGATCGCGATTTCGCGCCGCCGACGGCTCCTGGCAATTTACGCTTAGTGTCCAAAAGCGAGACCACGGCAGATTTGGCTTGGGATGCATCCTTGGACAATATCGGTGCAACCCAGTATGAGGTATATCAAGGTTCAACGTTGATAGGAACCGTCACGTCCAACACGTATTCCGCGACCAACCTTGCGGCGAATACCGCTTACACGTTCAGCGTAAAGGCAAGGGATGCAGCAGGCAACGTGTCCGCAGCGAGCGGTCTGCTCAACGTCACGACAGACCCGTATCTGTTTCAAGCGAAGAAAACGGTCGCCCCCATTACCGTTAACGGATCCTTGGACGAACAAGTATGGTCCTCGTTCAAGCAGATCAAGAAAGCAATTATCGGAACTCCGAATAATACGGCTGAATTCAGCTCGCTCTGGGACAATACTTATTCGTATGTAGGCGTCAAAGTCATCGACGGGAATCTGTATAATACCTCCGTGCAACCTTATTATGATGACTCCATCGAAATCTATATCGACAGCAACAACAATAAGGGCACTACGTATGACAGCTATGACCAGCAGTATGTCAAGGGATGGAATGATAGTACGCTATGGCTGAAGAGAGTGATGCCAAGCGGTGTGCTGCATGGCTGGGCGCCGATTCCAGGCGGATACAGCGTGGAGCTGGCGATTCCGTGGAGTACTCTCGGCCTTACGCCGACCGCCGGTATGACCATCGGCTTCGACGTGGTGAACAATGACACAGACACCGGTGCCGGCCGGCAAAGCCAGCTGATGTGGGCCGGAACGAGCGACAACTGGACGAATACGTCCGCCTTCGGGAGTCTGCAGCTTTCCTCCACCTCTATTGGAGATACGCAGCCGCCGACAGCTCCGGCGAATTTGACATCACCCTCGCACACCGACCGGACGGCGGCATTGTCCTGGACGGCTTCGATGGACAATGTGGGCGTTACCGGATACGACATTTATAACGGTGGAAATCTGGTTGCAACGGTAACTTCGACGACCTATACGGTCACCGGGTTAACGCCGGGAGCTAGTTACCTCTTTACTGTAAAAGCCAAAGATGCGGAAAACAATGTGTCGGCGGCGAGCAACTCGGTCAGCGTCACGATGGATGCGTCCTACACGTTGCTCCCTGTTACCAAAATGAGTACCGCCATCCAAGTCGATGGCTCGCTGAACGAATCGGCTTGGGCCATAACGAAACAAGTGAGCAAAAACGTGGTCGGAACCTCTAACAACTCAGCACAGTTCGGGGTACTATGGGACGATACTTATTTGTATGTCGGGGTTAACGTCCTCGACGCCAATCTGTACAATAATTCGCCGGAGCCCTATTCCGACGATTCCGTCGAGATTTATATTGACGGCAATCATAACCAGGGCGCGACATATGACAGCTATGACCGGCAGTTTATCAAAGGATGGAACGACAGTACGCTATTCGAGGCGGCAAGCCGCACGGGCGGCGTGCAGCATGCATGGGCTACGACGACGGGTGGATACAGTTTTGAGATGGCGATTCCATGGGGTTCGCTTGGCATTACGCCATCCGCCGGGATGATGATTGGCTTCGACGTAGCGAACAATGACGAGGACGATGGCAACGGTCGTCAGAGCCAGACGGTATGGGCCGGCGAGTCCACGAACTGGACGAATACATCCGCATTCGGGGAATTGAAGCTGATAGCGCCATAAGATAGGGTAGCTGCCGATAACATCTGCTAGTG
Organism: Paenibacillus andongensis; assembly: GCF_025369935.1. Lineage (NCBI taxonomy): Bacteria > Bacillati > Bacillota > Bacilli > Caryophanales > Paenibacillaceae > Paenibacillus > Paenibacillus andongensis. Next base: position 1,298,188 of record NZ_CP104467.1, read on the forward strand.
TCAACGACAAGTTTTGTAAATGCTAAGCACCTATGGCGTCGGTTCCGGTTTATTTGCATGGTGGATGGGAGCCCTGTTCATACCGGACCGACTGTCAAAGGATGTCCCGTACTCTAACGGAGAAACGTTCAGACGGGGAGAGAGAATAGTTGCAATTAAATGGTTGAGAGAAGGTGGCTGAACGTATGGAAATCATTCGTCGCGTTTCAACATCACAAAAAGCTATTGCTTTTACATTCGACGATGGTCCTAATCCGATCTATACTCCGCAATTGTTAGATATTTTCGAAGAGGTTTCCGGTCACGCTACGTTTTTCATGATGGGTAAACAAATCGAACTTTATCCCGAGACCGCTCTGGATGTCCATGTCAGGAAACATGAAATTGGGAACCATTCTTACTCCCATCCTTATATGACTCAAATTAGTTTGGACGCATGCGAGCGCGAGCTTTTCGATACGGACAGGTTAATCACACAGGTAACAGGCGGCCGGCCTGCTGTTATGCGTCCTCCATACCTCGATTATAACTTGGAAGTCCATGCGATTACTGCCAAACTGGAGTATCATGTCATAGGAGCTCTCAACGGAGAAGCCAAAGATTGGGGGATGCCTGGAGTAGAGCATATTCTCGATTCAACCCGAAAGCAGGTTGGATGCGGGAGCATTCTTCTCTTTCATGACGGCTTCGGGGACCGGTCCCAAACCATCGAAGCCGTTCGAATTTTAACCAAGGAATTAACAAAAGAAGGTTATCAGCTTGTAACGGTTAGTGAGCTCTTACAAATGCCGGAATCATAATCAAAAAATAGTGATCGTGATAGAGAAGAGGATCTCGAAAAGAACCTAGCCAACGGTTAGGTTCTTTTCGTTCATGTTGAACGTAAATAAAGTAAAAATAGTAGCATGAAAGGTGAAAATAGAAATTTGAATACGCTTTCATTTCTCGACATAATTTAACCATACACGATATAGAAGCATGAAAAGCGGCAGTTCGACGATCGGCTGCCGTTGTCCGTTGAAGGAACGGGCAGCTTAGTTCAACGCTCATTTGTGGTAAAATGGGAACTAAACTAACGAGGGAATGATAGTGTAATAACCACGCAAAGGGAATCACATTAGGTCTTGTTACTTGGTCATAAGTGCGCAATTAAAGGAGAGTTAACATGGGTGACCATAAAGATATGTATGACTACCCTCTGTTAAATCGTTCACTATGGATGGGAGATTGCTACGATATCAACGCTGTGATAGAAAGAATGGTAAAACCGTCAACTCTTCAGTCTTTAGAATCCGAACTTGGTTTTCAAATTGATATGTCCAAAGCAGCGAAGGTATGTCCTAACTGCTGTCATAATTCTTGAGCTACTTCTCACTTTAATTGCTTAATTGTCGCTTTAACCTGTGGTACGAGTAAAGAGCTGTTATTTGCCATGGGATAAAATCATTCCTTTTCTCAATGTGCTTTATTTTGTGGAGATTAAGGGATGATTATGCAAGAATAATCTCATTTGAAAAGCTTTAGTTCCCAGTAAGAAATTATTGTTTAATTTCTCCTACCAACTAAGTGATTGGCACAATGTGTCTGCTTATATTGCTTCTTAAGTGAGTACAATATATATGTTTCCAATTACTCAAAGGGGTGTGTTAAAGTTATGACTAATCAAAAGAAAAGCGTAAAATCCGAAAAGCAAAAAAACCAAAAACCAAATCAAAAGGGTAAAATTGATGAGGCAAATATTAATTAAGGTGGTTAGTTAACAAAATGGTTCACATATAAAGCCCTAAAAAAGCCTGAGGATACTTTCCCACAGAACAGGCTAAATGTTTTAGTTTATTTCATCAAGATAGAAAGGAGGTAATCTCAATGTCCGATAAAACTAAAACTAAGATAACCAAATCTCAGCGAACCGTTGATAAGGAACTGCAATCTCGAACTCGAAAATCGCCTGACCAGTCTGCACAAAATAATACACACGATCAACCAGGTGATGCTTAAAAACATTTCAGCGAACCATTCAATTAACAGTAGCTGAATCTGTTGGTGTTGATTACACAATTGCATGAGGCTCTATGTGGAATAAAGGTGGAAAATAGCATCATAATATAGTAGAAAGATCCTTTCGAATTTGGAGGATAAATAAAATGACATCCAGTAGAGGACATCAAGGAGCTCATGGCACAGGACAAATTGTTAAGCAACTGAACAATCAAGCCCAAGCCGCGGAGCAAATTCAAGGAAGTAATAAGGTCGATCAAGAAATTATTGCAGCCGCAAACGAACATAGTTCAGAACTGGATGAAATCATTGATACGGATGTCAATTCCTAAGTTGAGCTTCGGCATGGAACGATCTAAAGTAATACGAGTTAGAGACCTGCGGCATGCTTCATGCTGCGGTTTTTTTTTTTCTTGTTCGGCGGCACAAACATAATCGTTGTTACAGTAAGTAAAAAGTGCGTAACAGCAAACACGAGTTGAGGGGCTTGCCTCGCGGCAATTCCTTTTTTTCTTCATTCAAGTAACGGGCAGCATTCCTATAATAAGGAATGAAATTACCGAAATGTGACTACTTAATTTAATATTAAAGCCCAACAAACTCGATCGTAGTGAAATCAAGAATATACTGCTCATATTATGGCAAAATAATAAAAACAATAAGGAGAGATTCCCTTGAAAAGAACGATAGCTGATTCCATCGTGGAATCCCTTCTGAACGCCGGCGTTAAGCGAATTTACGGCATTATCGGCGATTCGCTTAATGCCTTGCTCGATGCGATCCGTCGTTCCGGAGAAATAGAATGGATCCATGTCCGCCACGAAGAGGTTGCAGCGTTCGCGGCTGGCGCGGATGCCACCCTCAGCGGAGGAATCGCCGTTTGTGCGGGTAGCAGCGGACCTGGTAATTTACATCTCATTAACGGATTGTACGATTGCCATCGAAACCGGGTGCCAGTGCTTGCGATTGCCGCTCATATTCCGAGCAGTGAAATTGGCAGCGGCTTTTTTCAAGAGACTCGTCCGGACTTGTTGTTTCAGGAATGCAGCTTCTTTTGTGAAATCGTAACCGGACCGAGGCAAATACCTCGAGCGGTTACGATGGCGATGCAAACCGCGACGGCAAAGTCTGGAGTGTCTGTCTTAGTTCTTCCTGGTGATGTAGCCGCTTTCGAATACGACGAAAGCCCGGTTCCAGAACGCGTCATCCATTCCACCCGGCCAATTGTCTGCCCTTCTACAGACGAATTGAAGACGCTTGCCGACTACTTAGACAAAGGCAAGAGGATCACCTTGCTGTGCGGTGCTGGCTGCTCGGGAGCTCATGCTTCGCTCATGAAGCTGTGCGAGAAACTGCAATCCCCGATGGTCATAGCGCTGCGAGGAAAAGAATATCTGGAATATGACAACCCGTATTCCGTCGGATTAACCGGTCTTATCGGATATTCATCAGGATACCACGCCATGATGGAATGCGATGTCCTACTCATGCTGGGTACCGATTTTCCATACCGGCAATTTTATCCGCAAGAAGCGACCATCCTTCAGGTTGATTTGGATTCCTCCCGACTAGGCCGGCGAACGCCGCTCGCATACGGGGTGTGCGGAGACGTACAGACGACGGTCGACATGCTATTACCCCTTTTAATGGAACCGCACTCCCCTGATCATTTGCAGCACTTTGCAGCACATTATGCCAAAGTCCGCGAGGAACTGGACAACCTTGCAGCTCCTGGTCGAGCTCCTATTCATCCGCAATTCCTCATGAAGGTAATCAGTGATCTCGCAGATGAGGATGCCATTTTGACTTGCGATGTTGGTACGCCGACTGTGTGGGCTGCCCGATACTTGAGCATGAATGGAAAAAGAAGGCTACTTGGCTCGTTTAACCACGGGACAATGGCGAACGCCATGCCCCAGGCGATTGGGGCTCAGGTTGCGCAACCGGAACGCCAGGTCATATCGCTGTCTGGGGACGGGGGACTCACTATGCTGCTCGGAGATCTATTGACCCTTCGTCAGCATAAGCTCCCGATCAAGATCGTTGTCTTTAATAATGGCGCGCTTGGATTCGTGGAATTAGAAATGAAAGCAGCTGGCTTTTTAGAATTCGGAACGGAACTCGACAATCCAAACTTTGCGGCACTTGCTCAAGCCATGGGAATCGAAGGAATTCGCGTCGAGGATCCGAATGACTTGGAAAGCGCCGTTCGCCGAACCCTCGAACACAGCGGTCCGGTAGTGCTGGACGTCGTCGTCAATCGTCAGGAGCTGGCGATGCCGCCGAAAATCAACCTCGAGCAGGCTCGAGGATTTACGATGTGGATGCTGAAAGCCGTTTTGAACGGGCAAGGCAACGAAGTCATCGAACTGGCGAAAACCAATCTCCTTCGGTAATAAATAGGAGTACTTGGACTCCTACAACTGACTGGTCACACTGCCTTAGTCGCAAGTTTAAAATAGCCCCCATCTGATTGCCAGATGAGGGCTATTACGCTTACGTTAATACAAAAAGAATTACAGCCGGTTACATCGCAATTATCTCTAGTATGTATCGAAATTTATTCGATTTGGTGCCTATGTCCGATTAATGAGGTAGAGAACTTTGAGCAATCGGCAGCTCGTTAAACGGAGAACGATAGTTGATCATATTGCACCGATCAGGCTTGTCGAAATGAAAAAAAACAAAGTTGACAAAGTAGAAAGAAGAAAGTAGGATTAAATCAGAACAACTTGTAAACGTTTACGTAAACGTTTGCGTAAACGTTACTACAATTGAAGGAGATTCCTTTTATTGTCAATTATCTAGTTGAAGTCATGAAGGTGGTGATATAAAACATTGAGCCTGACCCGCTGCTTCTCGTTTATGCTAGCTGACACTCTTCATAGAAAGGAGATTAAAGTGTTGTAAATAGTAAGCGCTTACGTAAAAAGTTGTTTTTGTTTATCGGAAAATTGTAAGCGTATTCTAAACAGAATAGTGGGAGATGTCAATTGATGAGGAATAAAAGGACTTTTCGCGGTAATATGAAAAAATTCCTAGCCATTTTATTTGCCTCACTTTTAGTGGTTCCTAATTTACCGCCAACCGTAGTAAAAGCAGCTACGACCATTACCAATCCTAGCTTTGAGTCGGGGGATTTGACCGGTTGGACAGCAACCGGAACTACATTTACCAACACAAGCGTAGCGAACGATACAAATTACTGGAACCTGCAAAAATTCAATCAACATAACTTCTGGCACATTTGGGATGGCAAAGGCGACAATTCCAAAGTTGGCGTTTTGCAATCCGAGACGTTTACTCTCGGCGGCAACGGCGCGGTCGATTTTCTGATCGGCGGCAACAACGACATCAATAACCTGTATGTCGCGCTCGTTCGGGATTCCGACGGCGTCGAGCTGATGAAAGCGACAGGGACCAATACAGATACTTATGCGCGGGTCAATTGGAACGCGGCGGCGTACGTCAACACAGTCGTCAAAATCAAAGTCGTTGATAATTCCACGACGGGCCATATCAACATTGACGATTTCCACGTTCCGCAAACGGCAACGCTGCACGGACACGTATCGCCGGCGCTGTACAATCCGGACTTCGAATTGACGGATCTGGTGCCTTTTGAAATCAAGGGCTGGACGAACGTCAGCGGCGACGCGTTCGCGCCAAGCAACCTGGTGTATGAGAATAATTACAGCCAGGGCGGCGCATTCGGCAAAGCCGGCACCTATCACTTATTTGGATTCAAAGCGGCTGGCGATAGTGCGACCGGTACGCTGCAGTCCTCCACCTTTACACTTAGCGGCAATGGCGGCATCGACTTCCTGATCAGCGGCGGCCGCGACATCACCAATCTGTACGTATCGCTTGTACGCGTATCGGACGGAGCCGTACTCTTTAAAGAAACCGGCAGTAATTCCGAAGCTTACCGGCGTGTGTTCTGGGACGCTTCGGCTTACCTCAGCCAAGATGTGTACATCAAAATCGTTGACAGTTCGACGGGTGGTTTTGGCCACATCAATGCCGACGATTTCAATGTGCTCAATTCCATATACGCAGGCGGCCTGGTCGGCCAGTGGCATTTGAATGAAACGACTGGCGCAACAACATCCGAGACGGTATCGGGTAATGCTGATGCGGTGGCATACCACTTGAATACTGGCGTATACCAATCATCGCAAAGTCCTCTTTGGAAAAGCGATGGAATCAGCAGCGGAGCGCTATTGTTCGACGGATATTCCACATGGGTCGATCATCCGGTGAATAAGTTCCCAACACCTACGAAAGCGATTACAGTCGAAGCGTGGGTTGCTCCGCGCAACTTCGAATCGGGTGCAGAAGGACGTTTGTCCGCGATCGTCAACCAGCATAACCGGGAGGCGAAAGAGGGCTTTATTCTCGGTAACTCTCGGGGAGGCACATTTGGCTTCCAATTTGGAACAGGCAGTGACTGGCGTGAAATCATGTCGGATCAGCAGTTGCCGCTCAACGAGTGGTCGTATGTGGTCGCTTCGTACAGCAGTGACACAGGTCTTGCGGCTCTGTACTTGAACGGGAAACAAGTAGCGACAGCGAATTTCCCTGTAGGTCAGCAGATTTTGGCTAGCGATACTGATCTATTGATTGCCAAAAACAATCAAGCTTTTTGGCTGTACGGATTTAACTTGAATTCGTTCAGCGGTTTGATCGACGAGGTGAAAATTCGCAACCAAGTCACGCCGGCGGCCGATATTCAAAGCGCTTACAATTCGTATAAGAGCGCTCTTGGCGGGAACCTGCCGACAGCGAACAATCGTATCGACCGCAGCATTTTGGCGAACGATTCGCAGCGTCCGCAATTCCACGCTGAACCGCCTTCTGCATGGCAGAACGAGCCGGGCGGCGCACTCTACTTCAATGGCCAATACCATGTATTCTACCAAAGCAATCCACGTGGACCTTACTGGGATAACATCCGTTGGGGCCATCTGGTCAGCAGCGACATGGTTCACTGGCGAGACGCGAAAGACGCGGTAATTCCTGAGAAGAATGCGGTCGATATCGACGGCGCATGGGCAGGCGGTTCCGTTCTGGACGGCAACAATATTCCGGTTATTTTCTATACAGCCGGTGATAATCACCAATCGCCAGGACAGCGAATCAATATCGCTCGCAGCAACTATGGCGTTGACGCAGATAACGACCTGAACAACTGGAACAAAAGTCCGAAGGTCGTCGTTAACCAGCAATCAGGTCAAGGAATGTCGGGTGAGTTCCGCGACCCATTCGTTTTCAAGGACGGCAGTACGTGGTTTATGCTGGTAACTTCGGGCAAGGCTGACAACACGGGCGGCACTGCACTTGTTTACTCGACAACCGATCCGACGCTGGAATCCGGTTGGACGTTTAGAGGAGACCTGTACGACGGTGACTTTGCCACCTATCCGCAAACCGGGCGCGTCTGGGAACTGCCGAACTTACGTCCGCTCGGCACGAGCGGCAAGTACATTTTCATGATCAACCCGGCCAAAATGGCAAGCTCGGAGCTCCAATCCCGCTATACGTACTACTGGATCGGTACATGGAACCCGACGACGGCGCGGTTTACGCCGGACAATGCGACGCCGCAGCTGCTTGACGTCGGTGAACATTTCACGGGACCTGCAGCCGGCCTGACAGCTGACGGCAGAACGGTCATCTATAGCATCGCGCAAGGCCGCAGAACGGCAACGATGGACTCCGATGCCGGATATGCGCACAACTTCGGAATTCCGCTGAACGTGTACCTGCGCGCAGACGGCAAGCTCGGTGAGGAGCCGATCAGTGAACTGACATCTCTTCGCGGCACACAGCTCGTTAACATCACGACGAATACAACTTTCGCGGCAGCCAATACGGCGTTGTCCAGCATCAGTTCCGACATGTATGAAATCGTGGCGGATATCGATCCGGGCACTGCGAATGAAGTAGGATTCAGTCTGCGCCGCTCGCCGGGGGCAGAAGAGTACACCAATATGTACTATAAGGTGAGCTCGAAGGAATTCTGGGTCGACCGGACGAAAAGCAGTCTGAACCCGGATGTCGAGAAATGGTATCAGGGCGGCGTCACTGACATTGGTACGTCTACAGTTCAGTTGCACATTTATGTGGACCGTTCAATGATCGAAGGATACTTGAATGGGTTGAAATCGCTCACAACACGTGCTTATCCGACACGCAGCGACGCAAAAGGCATTCAGTTATACGCCAACGCAAACTCGAGCACGGTAACTGTTAAATCTCTGCAAGTGTGGGCGATGAATTCCGCTTACACAGCGGTTAACCCGACAGTTGTTACCTTACCTGCATCGAAAACGATTATTAATGGAGACAGCCAATTGCTGCTGGCTACAGTATCTCCTTCGAACGCAACAAACAAAGATGTCATTTGGACATCCAGCAACCCGGCTGTGGCATCGGTTATCAACGGAAATGTAACTGCGAATTCCGTAGGTACCGCAACCATTACGGCAAAAACAAGGGTCGGCAACTTTACTGCAACCAGCGCGATAACGGTTACCGCCGAACCGGCGCATGGAAATTTAATTAACCCGGACTTCGACAATAATTTGTCGGGCTGGACGATTCTGAGCGGCGACGCGTTCAGCAATCTGGACGTGACAACAGCCAAAAGCTGGAGTTGGGGCGGTCCGTTCAACCAGAGCGGAAACAGCCATTTCTGGGGTGCGGCTAATACGACCGACTCGCAAATCGGTTCGATGCGCTCACAGAAATTTATTCTCGGCGGAAATGGCCAAATCAACTTCCTGATCGGCGGCGGCAACAACTATTATGATCTGTATGTGTCACTGGTTCGCGCTTCGGACGGCAAAGAATTGTTCAAAGCCACCGGCGGCGACCGCGAATCGTACAGCCGAGTCAATTGGGATGCGGCCGATTACATCGGCACACAGTGTTACATCAAAGTGGTCGACAACGCGACTGGCGCATGGGGCCATATCAATATCGACGATTTCCATGTACCGACGCAGGCGCCGACAACCGTCAACATCACTAATCCGGACTTTGAGACCGGCAACTTGACGGGCTGGACCGTTGTCAGCGGCACCGAGTTCGTCAACGCCGACGTAACTTCGGATACCGGCTGGGGCTATGGTGGACCGTTCAATCAAAACGGAACGTACCACATGTGGGGCTTTAAAGGTGCAAGTTCCGATACACCGGTCGGTGTCATGAAATCAACTACGTTCACGTTGGACGGAACTGGATGGATCGACTTCCTGATCGGCGGCGGCAACGACATCAACAACGAGTACGTCGCACTCGTCAGAGCGTCTGATGGCGCGGAGCTGATTAAAGAAACAGGTAAGAACAACGAGCAATACAGACGGGTATTCTGGGATGCATCCCAGTATCTCGGTGAAGACGTGTACATCAAAGTCGTTGATAACTCGACCGGTGGTTGGGGCCATATCAACGCTGACGATTTCCACGTATACAATACAGCAAGCGATCTCGCAGGTACTCGCTATCAGCAGTACCGGGAATCATACCATTTTGCACCACAACAGAAATGGATGAATGACCCGAACGGACTTGTTTATTCCAACGGCGAGTACCATATGTTCTATCAAAAGAACTCTACAGGACTCACTTGGGGACCGATGTTCTGGGGCCATGCAGTCAGTACAGATCTTGTGAACTGGCAGGAGCTGCCGATCGCGCTTGAGCACGACAGCAACGGATTCCCATGGTCGGGCAGCGTCGTAGTAGATACGAACAACACGAGCGGATTCCTAACCGGCACGACCCCGCCAATGGTCGCGATATTCACGCAGGAAAACAGCGGCACGCAGGTGCAAAGCGTCGCATACAGTAACGACAATGGACGTACTTGGACAAAATACGCAAGCAATCCGGTCATTACGATGCCGGCAGGGCTTACCGTGTTCCGCGATCCGAAAGTATTCTGGAACGCAGGAACGAGCAAATGGGTTATGGTTATATCTGCGGGCGACCGCGTGCGCTTCTACACGTCCACTAATTTGAAAAGCTGGACGTACGCGACCGAATTCGGCAGCGCGGATGGTTCGCATGGCGGCACGTGGGAATGTCCGGACTTGTACCAATTGCCGGTTGACGGCAACACGGGCAACATGAAATGGGTATTGTCGGTCAGCATCGCCAATGGTGCGCCAGCAGGCGGTTCAGGCATTCAATATTTCGTGGGACAATTTAATGGAACTACCTTTACGAATGACAATCCATCAACAACGGTACTATGGCGTGATAATGGTTCGGACGATTATGCTGCAACATCGTTCAATAACATTCCGTCAACGGATGGCCGCCGGATTGAAATCGCTTGGATGAACAACTGGAACTACGGCCAAGGCATCCCAGCTTCTGTTTCGAGAAGCGCAATGACGCTTCCTCGCGAAGCGAAGCTGGTAACTACAGGCTCTGGCGTGCGCTTGACGTCGAACCCTGTGACTGAGGTCAATGCTTTGCGCGGTACGACAAACAGCTGGACAAACCAAACGATTACACAAACTGGAACGAACTTGTTGTCAAGCTTGTCGGGCGACAAGTGGGAGATCGTCGCAGAATTCCAAGACAATACAGCGACAGCAACGGAGTATGGCTTCAAAGTGCGTAAAGGCGCGAACGATTCAACTGTAGTCGGGTACAATAAATCGACCGGTAAAATGTTCGTTGACCGCACCGCATCGGGCGAGTCTAAATTCGACAGCACTTTTGCGGCTAGACACGAAGTTGCCATGACTGCCGACAGCAATAAAATCACGCTTCACATTTACGTAGATCGTGCATCTGTTGAGGCGTTCGGCAACAACGGCAAGGCAGTGATCACCGATCAAATCTTCCCGCTTCTTGCCGATACGGGACTGGAGCTTTACTCAACGGGGGGCAACGTCACGTTGAACAGCTTGAATGTGTATAACCTGACACCAACGACGCAATTGACGAATAACGATTTTGAAACAGGTGACCTGACCGGTTGGACGGTTGTCAGCGGTACGGCTTTCAGCAATTCCAGCGTTACATCGCTGACAAACTGGGGCTGGGGCGGCATGTTCCAGCTGAACAATAAGTATCACTTGTACGGCTACCTGAACGGCGGAGACGCTGCGGTTGGAACCATCAAATCGTCAACCTTCACACTGGGTGGCAGTGGTAAAATCGATTTCCTGGTCGGCGGGGGCAACAGTATAAGTAATCTGTATGTCGCCTTGGTCCGTGCTTCGGACGGAGTCGAACTGATGAAATCGACAGGAACGAACAGTGAAACGTACTCGAAAGTGATCTGGGACGCTTCAGTCTACTTGAATACCCCATGTTACATCAAGATCGTAGATAATAACACCGGCGGTTGGGGTCATATCAACCTGGACGATATTAACGTTCCAGTGAAGTAGTAATATGAAATAGCATCCTATAAGATTTAGCTTACAACGCACCGGAACCAAAATGGTTCCGGTGTTGTTTATTGATCGGACCAGTTCAGGTTAATAAGTATAATTAGGAGTAAGAAACTTTACTGATTCTGGAAACGTCTAATTATTGAATTGATTTTGGATAAAATGGAGGCATATTTGAATTGTAAAAAAACATTCATCATAAGTATGTGTGTTTTAACAATCATTGGATTGGTATCTGCCACCACTTGGTATCAAATTACAGATCCATTAACAAATGAAGGACTTCAGCAAGTCAACTACCAAGATGTAGGACAAAAAGAATATGTCCTTGAGTTAAGTAATGTGGGCAATGGTAAAATCGACATTCTAAGTGTGATGATTAACGGAGATAATACACCCGATACAGTTCAGCTCGGTGTCACTTATGATTCAGCTGCCATGGTACAAGTTCTTTCTAATCCCGATCCAGCACTTAAGTTTACAGATATCCACGCATCCTCCATTTACCCTAAACTTTCACTAAAAGAATTTCATGCTGCGTTGGAGAAAAAAGTACAAACCCCGATGCAATATGGATTACGCTTCCGTTATGAAAAACAACCGATTCAAAGTGTGACCATCCGTTATAAATATTTAGGCTTCACAAAAGTCAAAACCATAACAAGATGGTTCAATGATGAAGCTAAATGACTCAATTCTAACGGATAACGATAGTTGAAAACCGAAAGGGCTATCGCGTGATAGCCCTTCGTTACGGGTAATTTAGCGTGATGAAACTGGCTGCTTTTTCAAGCTCCTTAAGCGATACGACAACATGTAAATTCCAACATATGGTATAATGGGGTGACAATTATACATTGATGAGAGAGCAATTTGATTTAAAAAAACCAATTAAAGGTGGTTGAATAAATGAAGCGTAATTCGATGAAAAGAATTGCAATATACTTGATTTATTCTGTTGTAATGATTAGCATAATTTCACTTGGATTTAAGTATCAGAATTATTTGGATAATGAGGCACAACAAACGTATAAAATTAGTTCTACTCTAATTTTTGCAGTGATGTTTCCTCTCATTCTTGGGATTCTCTTTTCTGTACCAAGTTTTTATCGTAATTTTCGGAAGCATGGAACTTGGAAGATAGATTGGGTTAAACTCTGTATTATAGGAATACCTACACTTTATATCGTATTTATTCCCTTGCTTATGGTTTTAGGCTTAAATACAATTAAGTTGCCCTTTGCGATGTTTTTATTTAATTCCGGACAAATATCATTTACCATTAGTGGCTTAGTTTTTGGTTATTTGTTATTGGGCGTATTCGAGAAGAACAACTAATTTCAATAAAACATGGATTTGATTAGGAATGAAAAAGGTAACATAAATTCATAAAATAAGAGAAATAATTGTCCTATAATCACAAATGATTTATTCGTAACGGCAGGCTTTGATACAAAGCCATATTTAATTCTTAATGCTTAACTGGAGAAATCGAATTATCGTTACTGGAGTAAGAGGCGTTTACTTAAACGAAAATGGTAAGTTTGCAATATAAACTACTGATAGTGAAGTAAGATTTTGTACTTTGTTTGGAAAAAACACGACAGACTTAACAGAGCAATTTTTAATGACCAACAAGGACTACTAACGTGGGCAGTTGGAACTAGATGCTTTAATTTTGATGGACAGGAATTGTGGAATACAGAAATACATTTTTTGAAATAGCTTGGCATAAAAATTTAGGATGTTGGTTGGGTATATAACATTCTGATAATCGTTGTGAAGGAATGATACTTGTCCAAAGATGCTATCAATTCCTGATAATAGAGATTGTATGGGATTTTATTAAATAAAAGAGAAGTTCTATTTAAAGAAACCACTCCATTGGCAGGAGTGGCTTTGTCTTTATATGTTGATATATATTTTGTGATCAAAATGAACTTTGTGCTCAGATACATTTCGGGGAACTTTATCATAGAGCGAACTTAGTTCGCTACGCTAACTGGGAGCGTTAGCGCAGAAAACACCGCTCTTCCAGACTATGTCGAGCGAGATTCGCTTAACAACGGCGCAGTGCGATGATGAATGCGGCCAGAGAAGCCAGGGAGGCGATCGTCCGCACATGGTTCCAGGCTACCCAGCGAGATAGATAGTGTTGCCAGACTTCCGCACCTTTGGCGCTGCCGGGTTCGACGGCGGCGAGCGCATCGTTAAGAGGCACGTTAAAGATGATCGTGGCGACGAAAGCGCCGACAAAATAGAGCAGGCTGCCGATCAGTATGTACAGTGCGCCGGGCGTACCCAGCCGGAAAAACGATACGCCCCCCAGGACGACGGAGACAAATGCAGTTCCCATGAAAACGAAGCTGAAAAGTGTCTGCAGGATGGTCGAGTTGATGGACTGCATCGCGACGATCCCTTGCGCCGCCGGGAGCCGGGCGAGTGCGGCCATGACGAAGGTTGAGAAAGCGAAAAAAATGCCCGCGATCAACCCCGAGCCGAGCGCGGAGGCATAGGTGAGGCCGATGGTCCATTTAGCCATAAACATCCAACTCCTTTTAATTAATTGCAAGCAAATAAAAATTGCTGAACTCCTCGTTTAGGGGGAAATCGAAAGGCCTTGTTTCTCACGGCGTTCTTTGAAGTAGATATCGAGCAAGGGGGAAATTGCTTGCTCTTACAAATATATAAGGATTTCCAGATAATGTGAAGTACATCTTTTTGAAAACGCGTCGTAGAATCATTATGCTAAACTTTCCTGTTAGGGCTAAGAAATAGCCTTTGTCAAAAAAGGAGCGCCTCGGTATGATGGGTTTGTCCCGGGATTAAGCCTACAGTGTCCGGTTACAGAATCGAATTATTCGCTGGTTGGATATTCGCTTCATGCTTAGTGAGATTCCGATAGCAAGTCAGCTTCGCTCTATCAAGGGGCTTGGCCCCATCTTTGTTGCAGCGATTTTAGCTGGTGCGGGTGATCTTAGACAGTATGCGCATGGACGTCAGTTACTGCGAAAAGCGGTCTTAATCTAGCTGAAAGTACGTCAGGAAAACGGAAGGGACAGATAGTCATATCTAAACGTGGAGATTCAACCTTACATAAGTATTTGTTTCTCGCTACTCTACAGCTCATTGGTGTAAATCCTGTATTTCGAGAGTTACATGAGTATAACGTTAAAGTTAACCAAGCTTAAACTGGAGTCTCATGGCCGATTTAAAGCCTATTTAAAACAAAAATAGATACTTGACTATTAATCAATCAGACAAGAGTCCATCATATAAATGTATAAGTTACATAGTATACTTTAGTCTATAGGGAGGTGTTTTTATTGGTTTTATCCAAATCCAGTCGAAAAAAAGTATTTAAAAAGAAATCAGTTGTATGTCGCCCTTCGAATAGAAAAAAAGCGTGTAAGAAACTTATTATCGTCAGAAAAAAAATTGTACTTGTACGTAGTCCACGTCCCCAAATTAATGTTTCTGTCCCTCAAGGGATTCAGGGACCTACCGGTCCTCAAGGAATTCAGGGACCCATAGGACCTGGGGCATTACTTAAATGGTACGATTTTATAGAAGTCCCTGACCCTATGATTCCTGGAGGTACTGCAATTACAACGTTTCCACTATCATCTCCACCTACTTCATTCGGGCCTGAAGTTCCTATAGCTGAGTTATTCATCACCCTGGATAATATCGATTCTGATGATAGAGCAGAGTTAAAAGTGACTATCGTTTGGAATTTTGGCGTTACAACAACTGTTCCTAGTCCTGAAATTTCAGTTCTTTCCCAACAAATGCAATTCAGTATATGGCGTGATGCAGCTTTAACAGGAACACGTCTTTGTTCAGTAGTTGATCACGGTAATATTACACAAATTTCAGAAACAGCTCCAGTCGGAACTCCAATAATCCAAACTTTGACGACATCGTTCACATGCACTGATATAGGAATTACCGGTACACCACATAAGTATTTTTTAACAGGCGCAGCAGGCCCAGCTAATGGCTTCTTTGTATCGGCGGGTGACGACGGTGGTGGTCCAGCACCTATTACCACTTTCGACAATCCAAACGTTACAGAAGTTCATTTTAGTGGAATGGTTATTGACCGCAATTCTTAAGAAACAAAACGCTTATGAGTCTATGATTGATTATAGTATTCATTCAACTAATAATCAGTACGATATGAGTCAATTTGAAGATGATAGTGATAACGATGTGAACGAATATGATCTTTTTGACTACAAGTACCTTGATTATTACTGGACAGAAGGAGGATGGTCTTAAATTGAGAGCATGAAATTAACTTAATTGTATTATGGGATCAACTCATTTTTAAATCGACATTACCACCTTGGTTGAGAAATTGGAGAAGGGCGAATTATAGGCCCTTTTTAAAAATACGATCAATTTCGTTGATTTCTTCTACTGTTAGGTGGACGTCTAATGTTTTTAAATTATCCAGCACTTGCTCTGCTCTTTTTGCTCCGGGAATGACAACATTAATTGAATCATGTGTTAAATACCAAGCAAGGACTACATGAGCAACTTCAGCATTTTTTGCATTTGCAATTTTACGGAGCTGCTCTACCTTTTCTAAATTATTTTTAAATTTATCGCCCTGAAAGTGAGGCATATCTTTGCGTAGATCATTGAATGTCATATCCTTATTGTATTTACCAGCAAGCAAGCCTGATGCTAGTGGAAAATATGGAATAAACGAAATGTTATTCTCTGTTGTATATGGAAAGAATTCTTGTTCCGCTTCACGCTGCAGCAAATTGTAGTTTCCCTGTAATACATCGACAAAGCCATCCTTATTTGCTTCTTTCAATTGTTCATGTGAGAAATTAGAAACGCCAATTGCTCTAATTTTACCTTCGTCCTTTAGCTGTTTTAAGACTCCAACCGCCTCATCTTTTGGTGTATCCTGATCTGGAAAATGGATATAAAATAAATCTATGTAATCTGTTTGCAGCCTTTTCAAACTATCTTCAACGGCTTGTTTTAAAAAAGTAGGCGAATTATCCATGGCAACATCATTGCCTACAAGTGTAAGGCCGCCTTTTGTTGTAAGGATGAGTTCATGACGCTTTCCTGCTTCTTTTATCACTTCACCTACTAGCTCCTCTGAACGTCCTGTTCCATAAAAAAACGCCGTATCTAAAAAATTCACTCCATGGTTGATCGCAGCCCGCACCAAATCTTTTCCTACATCTTCATTTAAATTAGGATAAATATTGTGCCCACCTACAGCGCTTGTTCCAAGTCCGATTGGATTGACAACTAAATCTGTTTTACCAATTCGTATTTGTTTCGTCATTCTCTTCAACTCCCTCTCGTTTTTAATCGTTTAGTCACTTTTATATTACCTTTTTCTCCAGTAACTAATTAGCCTAAAATTGCGAGTATGCAATATCGGATTCGGTATAGATCCTGTGTCCAGAGTCGGTATGACCGGATGGTGAGAACAAACCGATCTGGTCGTAGTATCGCAATGTTTGAACCGTTAATCCTGCTAATTTCGCAAGTTCTCCAACTTTCCACTCTCGTTTCACGATCATCCCTTTTTTCGCGCGAGGTTTTACCGGTATCTACATCTTAATTCATTACGTTACGTAAGTTTCAAGTACAATATGTAATTATTAAAATGATGAACATGCAGTATTTTTACAAAATAAATTTCCAGAGGGGGAAATGGTCGTGCAAGACCTGACAAAGAACGTACTCGAAGACATGAACAAGCAGCTTGATCGAATCATAAAGAGCTTGAACATGCTTGATGATGATTTGATTTGGAAAAAAATGAAGGATTCTATGAACAGTATCGGAAATCTTTGCTTACATTTAGCGGGAAACGAGTATCAGAACCTCATAAGTGCAATCGGAAACAAACCTTTCATTCGGGAACGGACTCAAGAATTTAATTCTGAAGGTGGCATATCAAAGGATGAATTGATTAGTCTTCTTTTGAAGACACGGTCCGAATCGGCAAGTATATTATCGGTTTTGTCAGAGGAGGATATAAAAAGGGAAGTCATAATCCGCTATGATCTGGAGGATTGGAACAAAATGCTTCGGGTTAACGCTGCAGAAGATGAAACCTATGAAATGAGAGTAATCAGTAGGCTTCTTGTTCAGGTTGCTGCACACTACGGATATCATGCAGGGCAAATTGTGCTACTCTCCAAATTACTGAAAGATACGAATGAACACATCACAGGACAGTATCATTAATCATTCATTGCAAGAACGAATGAGTGTGCTAAAGAACAATACTTCACTGATAGAAATGACTCTTGAGTGATGCATTTTATCTCATTCCTTTTTATCGGGATTATCATTGATTTTCTTATCCACTTACTCAGACGTACAAAAACTTCAACTTAATTTGTAAATTGATTTTAAAAGAAAGTTTTGAAGTGACATAGGCGTTCACTCTATGGGGTGAACGCCTATTAAATTTCTTTATGGAGGTTCATCGGGTTCAATGAAAAGAGGGGATCATGCCAGAGAACAATTCATTCAAGATTTTTGGTCCTTCTACGATAAATAAAACAAGCACACAATCATGTCTCAACAGGGCTTCATATAATAGATAAGCTTCGACAAAAAGGAGGTGTATTTTTAATGGTAAGATTACTAGATAATAGAACATCGCAAAATGCTAGTTTTCAACAATCGATCAGTTCTTCGACCTCCAGCACTCCCACATTATTTGGACAGGTAGGGCTAGATTGTTTGAATCCAGGAGGACTCATACGTGTTGATTTTACTGCAACAGTGACCATTTCGTTTCCAAGTAACGCAACAGCTTTAACTATCCTTATCCAAGTTGTAAGAGGAACACTGATAACAGATCCATTGGTGTACTCCGCTAATCTAACCATACCAGCTACACCAGAAGCGGGCTCTCTTATCTTTCCTTATACCGTTACAGGATCAGATTACAACGTCCCAGCTCCTCCAAACAACCAGCTTATTTATACCGCATTCATAAGTTCCAACAGCACCCTACCGCTTCGGGTCGGTCCGGAAAGTTTTAATGTCGCTGCGTATTCGGACTTTTAACGAATCACTTGCATTGGAATTGAGTTGAATCGTTACAATCACGAGAGTACGCAACTTAGCATCTTAAAAAGACTCAACTCCCTCGGGAAAGAGTTCAATACAAACAGCGATAGTCTAGGGCTTTTTCTCGCCCGAGTCTGTCGCTGTTTCTTTTATTATATAAGAACGGAACAAGTCCAGGATAGATACGAAGCGCCGGCCATTTGAAAACATGTGTTGAATGAGCCTTTTGAGGGGAGAACGATCCTCATAAATGGGAGGAGCATTCTTCCGTATGTGAATATAGGGAAATTCGAGAAACGGATGATAAAAAAAGGAAGCCAAATCATTTTCACCGAAGCTGTTAGCTTGGTTCATCATCCTATTCACATCTTGTTCCACGGTTTCACTGCCTATATAGCCCAAGGGCGTAGGTACATAATATGTCTTCCCGAAAATCGAACTTGATCTGCGAAAAGTCATTTGTCGGCTGTTGGGGGCTTCTGGATTATCTTCATAAATCAAGCAGGTGCAAGCCTCCAAAATCTTGCGTTGAACTTCGGATGCCGTATAATGCGGGGTTTCAAACCAATTCGGGTGCAAACCTGCAGCATGAAACTCGGAATATGCCATGTAAAATCGTCTGTAAGCGTAAGACTTTTGAAAATGAAACATGGTTGATAACGATTCCAGCGGATCCCCAGGTGGGCAGTCTTTCTTACATCCCGAATAAGCAAATTCATATCCCTCAGCACTGATTGACTGGCCATACTGGTGAGTATATCCGTGCATGCCGAGTGATGCTCCGCGTGCGCACAAGGCATGTAGGGTTTGAACGAATCTTACGGAAACAGGATTGTGAGGATTTCCCATGGGGCAATCGACTCCACGTAGGGGATCTATAAATCGTGAGATCACCGCAACCTGAAAAGGCACTCCATGCATATATAAATAATCCGCAAGAGCGAGTAATTTCAGTTGACTCTCCGCCGTTTCGTAATAACCCCCAGGTCCGACATCCTCGAGCCGAATTAATGCTTCCAACATTCAATCTCCCCCCAAAATTGTATGTTGCCTCTTTTACCAATTTATGTGAATGACTTGAGTTTCATCACTTGATGACACCTGTGTATTATTGGGCAGAGTCTTTCATTGCACGATGCTTGATGAGAAAATCGTCTATCAAAACGAAGAAGAAGGCTTCGAAGAAACGGTGAAGAAGGTAACTAATCACCTCAAGTCAGCGTAGATCCACCTACCTCATTGAAAGATGCCCTCAACCCTTGCGGTTGGGGGTTTTTTGTCTGTTAGAATTTTTTTTACCCTTTTTTGATTCTCACTATTTAGAGATTCTCTAATGGGAATCTAGAGTACAACAAACAACAGGCTGTCGGTAATCGGCAGACTGTTGAGGGACGGGTAGTTATTTAGTACCGAATCGGACTGAGGCTTTTTAACATGTTAAATTTAAAAATGTTGTTGACACGACACCAAATGGTGACCTATAATTAAAATGTCACTAAATGGTGTCCAATTAGGAGTTAGTCAATAGGAAAGTTTGGAACCTGAATAAGGAAAATAATATTTTGGAGGGGCTGATGTGAGCGAGAACAACCAGTTGCGGGATGTGTTTGACGCGATTGCAGATCCAACTAGGCGCCGACTGATTCGTCTGTTAGCAGAGGCAGAGGAGATACCGCTTCATGAATTAACGGCACAGTTTCAAATGGGCCGTACAGCGGTATCCAAGCATTTGACAATCCTTAAAGAGGCCGGACTGGTGCTTGACCGAAAAGTCGGCAGAGAAACACGATTTAGGCTGAATGCCTCTCCACTCCGAGAAATTCAAGATTGGGCGGCATTCTACAGCAAGTTCTGGAGTACGAATATGTTACGTTTGAACCAACTATTAGAGGAGGAAGAAGAATGAGTTTAACATTATCCTTGGATTTTCAGTACACGACATCGATCGAGAAACTTTGGTCCGCTTTAACCGATTCAAGCAAGCTTGCCAAGTGGGTGGTCAACATCCACAATGGCCAGGCGATGGATAATAATTTTGAGCCGGTCGTTGGACACCGTTTTCAGTTTCGCACTCAGCCATCCGAATGGTGGGATGGAATTATTGACGGCGAAGTGCTTATCGTGGACGCACCAAACCGGGTGTCCTACACTTGGGCCAGCGGAGGGGAAAAGCACACGGTCACCTGGACGCTGCAGGATTTAGGGGACGGCAAGGTTAACCTTCATCTCGAACAAGTCGGATTCGCAAA
This sequence comes from Paenibacillus andongensis, assembly GCF_025369935.1. Lineage (NCBI taxonomy): Bacteria > Bacillati > Bacillota > Bacilli > Caryophanales > Paenibacillaceae > Paenibacillus > Paenibacillus andongensis. The sequence continues at coordinate 1,318,925 of NZ_CP104467.1, forward strand.
TGTTCAAGGTCTCGAAGGGGCTAAGTATGGCTGGGGTAAATGGTGCAGCGAGCTTGAAAAGGTATTGGCCTAGTTGAAAAAGGAAGGGGAGCCTTATGAATATCATTTTTGTTATTTTACAAAGTTTTCTGCTCGTCTCCATGGCCTTTGGTGGCGGAAGCAAGCTGGCTGGTGCGAAGAATTTTATTGAAATGTTCGAGTCGCTTAACCTGCCGCAATGGTTTCGGGTTGTTACTGGGCTCGTTCAGCTAGCCGGGGCGGCCGGACTTGTCATCGGATACTGGAATCCGGCAGTAGCCGTATGGGCGGGCATTTGGATTGGCATCACGATGCTAGTGGCATGCCTTTTACATTTCAGAGTCAAGCATCCTATTGGAAACGCGATACCAGCCTTTGTGATTACTTTGATTACAGCCACTCTGGTAGTCGTGCACCAAGTTGCATGATGAAGAGCGAGTCAATGAAACTCGAGCTGATAGACTAGTGATGACTATAAGCCAGCAGCGAAAAAGCAGCCGATCATGGCTGCTTTTTCTTTTTCAAGTAAACTTACCATGGAATCGAAAACCTGTGGCGCGTACTTTTCCAATTCAACGTACCCGTCAATACGAGTGCGGCGAAATAGAGGAACAAGGCACAGACGATCGAAGTGATTACGCACCATAACTGCGGTATACCTTGGCTGGCAGCATAGTTATAGGTCCAGTGTCCGCATATCGCCATCAGCATCATGCAGATCCCAACCTTGACATAAGGACGAATACTCCAATAAAATCCAATCGAGCTTGATATGGAAAAGAAGTTCAGCAGTGTTTGCATCACAATGCCGATACCGATACCGTACGCAACGCCAATAATACCAAATTGGCTGCCGAACACGAAGATCGAGACACTCTTGAATACGGTGGCTATTACGTAATTCCACAGCGTAGCTTTCGCGCGGCCGAGCCCGAGCAGAATCGCATGAAGCGGAGCGTCGAAATAATGCAGGAAAAACATAGGCGCCAGTATCTTCAGAAGCAATCCTGCTTCCGGCGCATGATAGACAAGTGTCGTTAGTGGAGTTGCCCACTCGTACAGGATAACGGTCGCCGGCGCACCGATCAGGAGTCCCAAGTTCATAGCCTGATTCATCCGCTCATGTATGAGCAGACTGTTCTTGTTCGCCGCTGCCTCGCCAATCGCAGGAATGAGAGCGGTGGACAAGGACTGCGTGATAAAGCTTGGCATGAACAGCAGCGGATACGCATAGCCGGCCAGCATGCCGAATTGCTTCGTGGCTAACGCCGTGCCGATGCCGGCAAGCGCAAGGCTGGTTGTAATAAGAAGCGGCTGGAAGGTGCTGTATAACGAATGAATGACACCGTGCCCGGTCGTCGGCAGTCCAATCTGCAGCAGTTCGCCGAGTGTGCTTCTTCCTTGTTTCAGGTGGCTTGCCCAAGTCTCGCCCGGCATCTTCGATTCACCGTATAACTTGTAGCTTGTCACCAGGAAAAGGAGGCTGATCGCTTCGCTGACGACAGAGGCAGCCATTGCTCCGGCAGCCGCATAAGCGACGCCGTAAGGCAGCAATAGGTGGACCAGCGCAAGCACACAGGCGATTTGCACCGTATGCTCCAGCACATCGGAAGCGGCAATGGTCTTCATCTGCTGCATGCCGCGGAAATATCCCTTTAATACGGCGGAGACAGCGACGATCGGCGCGATCGGCGTAATCGCCAGCATCGCGTAATAAGCGCGTTGGTCGCTTAGGAGAATGGATGCGATCCACTCAGATCCAAGTAACGATAGGGTCGTTAGCGCTACGCTCAAGACGCCCGTGACAGCGAGTGAGACATGCAGGATGCGCCTCACTTTCATCCGTTCGCCGCGAGCGTGGGCCTCTGCGACTAGTTTTGAAATTGCCACCGGCAATCCAAGCTCCGTAATCGTAATGACGAGCGGGACGAGCGGATGCGCCATCATCAAGATACCGATTCCCTCTGCGCCCAGTACGCGAGCGATATACATGCCGCTGATAAAACCAAGGATACGGTTGATGAAAGCAGCGGCAGACAAGACCAGCGTACCTCTCATGAACGATTGCCCGTGTTGTGACATGACTTGTGTCCTCCTGTTTATCGAATACTTAAATGTATTCAAAAATAGGAAAAGCATGCGAACAAGCCGGTGTTGATGTCATTTTTGGACAAGCGATGGCGCATAGCGGCGCGGCTTTTTCTATTTAACATTTCTTCTCGGCGATAGTGTTCTATTGTTTGTTCTTGCCCATTTTTAGGATAAATATGACTTTCTTGAATATAGCTGCCCTCTTCATTCGCTTAGCATGTCGAGGACGGTCAATGTTTTATATGATTTGTACGAAGATATCGACTCTGATTAACATAGTTGTTGCACACCTTTGAACCACACGGATTTGATCGACAAGGTATCCGAGATGTTGGTTGTCGGATCACCGTTTACTAGTATAAGGTCAGCGCGCGCACCTTCGGCAATTTGACCGCGATCGTTAAGACCAAAGCGACGGGCCGGTTTCGAAGTAGCGGCCTGAAGCGCTTCTATCGGAGTGAACCCGGCCATAACTAGCAATTGCATTTCATGATGGACACTGGCTCCATGAGCAAGGCCGCCAAGATTCGGAACGGGAACGGGGGCGACATCCGTCCCGACCAGAATATCCACACCGGCACGGTGAAGATCCATCACATTTTTAAAGCTATTCTCCATATTGCCTTGCGGGAATGTATTGAAGCTAGAGTTCAAAATATCGATCCATTCGGGACTTAATTTCGAATAAACACGCGAATCATTCGCCAATTCCGATGCCGGATTCCCAAGAATAGATGAGTTTAATACCAAGCACGGTGTAACAAACACGCCTGAATCGGCTATGAATTTCACCAACTCGGACGTGTATTCGGGCCTGTCGATAAACAAGTGGGCCAATCCGTCGACTCCAAGATCGATGGCGGTTTTCGAAGAATGAGCCGTCAAGACGTGGGCGATGACGATTTTATCGAACGTATGGGCTTCTGCCACGGCTGCTTTTAGAATCTCGTCGCTTAAAACAGGCAGTCCAGGGGCACCCATGACCGTCCCTTCTTCAATCATGATTTTAATATAGTCAGCGCCATTCTCCACTTGAGTATGCACATGTTTGATCGCTTCTTCCACAGTCGTCACTTGGGGCACTTCTTCGTGATCGTGAGCGTAAGCGGCTAGCATAGCTTCCCGGTCTTCCTCCGATAACTTCTCCAATTCTTTTAATACGAATTCCGGAATCTCATCCCCATCTGGCAGCAATTCATCCGGATGACCACCTGGAGCGGTGATCGCCGTGCCTGCAGAACGGACATCGGCGACGTCATCCACATTTTTCAACTGGATCGCGCGCCCTCTTCCCGTAAAATCGCCGTTCATTTCGAGTTCTGTCGTAACGCCAAATTTTAAAGCATCTCGTAATCCACCGATTGAAGTATGAACATGCGCATCAATCAGGCCGGGCAATAATGTCGCATTCTCAGCATCGATGATCGTTGCATTCGCCGGAATGTCACCGCCAACCGCAATAATGGTTTCCCCTTTGATGACAACATTCCTTGACTCGATCACTTTTTCTCCATCAAAAATACGTACATTCGTAATCGCCGTAACTTTTTCTAACGCAGAGCCTTGAGTTACATTCTTCATTTCGATTCCTCCTTAGTGTTCAGTTCGTAACACTTCGTAGTTTAACTGTTAGGAAACTAACTGTCAATAAACTAAGTTTTATTTGACAAACAAGGTTAGATTTCTATATAGTTTATTTACTTACAGTTAGACTTCTAACAATTCGAGGAGGTATGATCATGAAACCCCTAAAGGATACGCCTTATCTGGATTTGTTTCAGATTATCGGCCTTAAGTTAAAGAAAAGAGCGGACGAGAGCATAAAAGAGTTGGGGTTAAATGCTCAACAAGGAAAAATAATTGGCTATATCTACGAGAATCAAGAAAATGATCTAATTCAGAAGGATCTTGCCGATCGGTTTCATCTGCGTGGGGCCAGCATTACAAGCATGCTTCAAGGTCTTGAGCAAAAAGGGTTTATCGAGCGCAAAATCCCGGCCAATAATGAACGGCAAAAAAATATTTATGTTTTGCCAAAAGCCATTGAATTGATTGAAGCCTTTAACGACTCTTTCCAAAAAGTGGAGGATGAAATCGTTCAAGCCCTTACCGAAGAGGAAAAGCAAATCTTAAAGGAAACGTTGATTAAAATTAATGAACGCTTATAATGGCGGGTAAAATCTACCCGACGGCTGCTTTCGAAGAAAATACCGAAACAGCAAGGGATAAGTGATTACAGGAAATCAAATAATCATTGAACTAACGAAGACGCTAGCACAACAATAAGTAACAAAGATTAAACCCTCCCAGTTCTAGCAAAGCTAGAGATACCTTATACTTGGGAGGGTTTTATTATGACTTTAAAGGAATTAAATCAATTACAATCAGCTTATTCAAATTAAGGAGGAGTTCAATCCGAACACTGTGGCAGCTGGTCAGAATGATCGGCTGCTTCTTCGTTGAACTAAAGGGCAGGATACTGTTGCAATGTATCATTATAGCTGAATTATGGTATTATTGAAAAAAAACCTATTTTCTTTTACTAAGTGAGACCCCACTTTATTTCAGAAAGGGAGACCATAATTTGATTTATTATGCTATTGTATTATTCGTCTTGTTAATTGATCAATATTCCAAATGGATTATTAGGAATAACCTTAGTTTGAATGAATCCTATCCTATGATTGGAGATGTCCTTCAAATCACTTCAATACGTAACAGTGGAGCTGCTTATGGTATTTTAGAGGGGGAACATTGGTTTTTTATTGCAATAACGGTCATTATGATAGGTGGTATTTTGTGGTACATTCGCAAAGTGTTGAAAGAAAAAAAGAAAATCTTAGCAATTGCAAGCTGTTTTATTTTAGGTGGAGCGATCGGGAATTTTACGGATCGAATATTTTACGGTAAAGTGGTAGATTTCATTCAATTTAATTTTCATTTTACAATTTTCGGACATTTGTTTTATCCGCTTCAGATTTTTAACATAGCAGATTCAGCTATTTTTTTTGGTGTTGTACTTATTTTAATCAATGCTTCTTTTGAATGGATGAAAGAGAAAAAAGTTAAGAAAGCCTATTAATTAAAGCTCCCTCGGTATGATTTGATTTCCTCACGCAAGCTCGTCTATTCGCAGGATTTCATCCTTTAGATATCAATGATGAATGAAAGATAGCGAGACATATTAGGATGTGTCGTTAAAAAGGCATGCGGGAACAGAGGTGGAGTTGAATCACCCAATTCATTCCAAATGCTGCACGTATTCTCCACGATGCCCTTAGCGATTTTCACTCCCATGTCTCAACGGGTCAAGCGCCCTATCATTCCTTCGTTACATCTATCTAAGGGGTGGAGGTCGGTCTTTCTAACGGAACAGGTCAGAGCCTTTTTGCGTAATGTATCCCGATACTCCGTGCTTTCTTTGTCTCCTGCGAATACGCCAACTTGCGTGAGATAAGGTTTATTTTAAGCTGCTAATACAAAGATTTTATCGCGGTTGTAAGCTTCATCACTACGAGCCATTCCTACTAAGAGTCGAGCTAGCTTTCCACATAGCTTCATGATAGACTTCATCTTTTTAAGCTTTTTCACCTGAACATTGTAGTGGTGTATGGCTTTAAATTCTTGGTTACTCATGACCATGCACATCGTAATTAAATAAAGAAAGTGACGCAGACGTGGACGACCTCGTTTGCTGAGCTTCAGTTGTCCCTTCCATTTCCCAGAGCTTGCTTCGGTTATATTAAGTCCTGCGTGACGGAGTAGAGCGTTCCCGTGCGCATAACCTCTAAGATCCCCAGACTCTCCTAAAACACCAGCTAGAGCAATTGGACTTATTCCAGTAATGGCAAGCATTTTTCCTGAATAGGGGATACGTTCAACAACGTCTTTGGCTTCTTTTTCTATCCTCTGCAGTTGTTTAGTGGCTAAGTCATGCTCCTCAAGGAGCTGCTCTAGATGGAGTTTGTAAGCATGTGTTGCCTGCTTAGATCCAATAGTTTTCTTGGCAAGATCGATGAGTAGATGAGCTCTACGCACACCAGAATGCCGCTTCATTGATTTCTGCCATCCTTTAATTACATCGTCAGGACTTAGTTTACATAGCTCAGCCGGGAGCGGAAAAAGCCGAAGGGTTAACAATGCACCCTTGCAAGTTAAGATTTTAAAGACTTGTCTCAGTTCAGGGAAGACAATGTCGACCCAGCGGTGGATCTGGTTAACGGCACTTACGAGTCGTTTAACGACCGTTTCTCGGTTAGCCATAAGCACTCGCAGCTCCGCGTATTCGGAAGAATGGAAGCGGACAGGGGAGTAGTAGCCGTTTTTCACCATGTCGGCAATAACTAAAGCATCTTTTTTGTCGCTTTTAGAGCGTGTATTGTCGCGGTTTTCTTTATTCTTTTTAACTAGGTGAGGATTAACAAGTACGGCTTCAATGGCTTTGTTTTTGAGCCACCCGGCAAGGCTTAGCCAGTAATGGCCAGTGGGTTCCATACCAACGATAACTTGAGATAATTTAAATGAAGCTAACAAGTCGCGAATCCAACGGTCGAGGGACTTGAATCCATCCTCGTCATTACTAAACACTAAAGGATTACCGAGAGCGACACCTCGAAAGTTAACCGCTCTGGCAACATGGGCCTCCTGAGCAATGTCTACACCAACAACAATATGATTAAAGGTAATGTTTTCAATGAGTTGATTTTGCTTATCTTGTGATTTAAACTTCATAGTAGAGCGTCCTCCTGGATGATGGAATTAAAGGGCTTTTGACCCGTAGCGTACTTCCATCGTACAGAGGTGCTCCTTTTTTTACAAAGCTGAAATTTATCCATCTACAGGAATCTAACGGGGAACGATAGTGGAATAGCGGTTGCTGCGGCAGCCGTTTTTTTTCATGCAACGAATAACTTAGCGTACGAATTTTCCGTTTCGTGAGAAAGACCCCATGAAAGAAACCCGGCGCGTTCCTCCAAATCCCCCTAGTACCTCTGGAAATTATGGCCGTAGTAGGGTTCGTAGCCATGTGATGTTCTCCTTTACGTTTATTCATTTCCAAAAATACAAAAACGCTACAGACAAGAGTATGTCAGTAGCGTTTTAATATTTTTTCAGCCTCCTCACAGATCCGATCTAGGAGTGCTTCAGGCTCTAATACCATCACATAAGGGACGGGCAGGATAGCGGAATAAAACGCTTGATACTATTGGGTAATTATGGTGTAATAATCACAAACATATGTTCTTGATATGGACATACACAGCAATTTCTATAGAAACTTAATGGGTGATTATGATGAAACTAGAACGGTTAATATCGATTACTTATGCGCTTTTAAATAACGAAGTCATTTCTGCTTCAGAGCTTGCGAACAAATATCGTGTATCCCAACGAACCATTTACCGTGATATCGAGGCTATTTGTGCGGCTGGAATCCCTGTCGTATCCTTTCAAGGCGTCAACGGCGGATATGGGATTATTAAAGAATATAAAATGGAGAAAAGTTTATTGCACGCAAGCGACATTGAGTCATTAATCACGCTTCTTCAAAGCACGGCAACGGTGTTCAAGGATGACCGAGCAACGGAGACTATACATAGGCTTCAGACCATTCAAAGCGATAAGATGCCAAGCTTGACCATGGATCTTGGAAGCTGGCGAGCCAACAACGCAACTCTCCATACTCTTCGAGCAGCCATAACGGCTCGCCATGTCATTCGTTTTGAATACATGAATTCTAAGAATGAGAGAGTCAATAGGATAGTTGAACCAGTCAGCCTTCTGTTTAAATATTATTCTTGGTATTTACATGGGTACTGTAGGGCTCGTAACGATTATCGTGTATTTAAACTTACAAGAATGTTAGATTTGGTTACTTTGCCTGAATTATACCAGCGTAGCCAACCAGCACTTCTACAAGATATTTCTTTGGACTATCAGAAAGAAGAAATCGTGGGTGCTGTTCTTCATTTCTCAGGCAGATCCTTGGCACATGCCCTGGATTGTTTTTACGCGGAGGATAAATATTTCAATGAAGATGGCACGCTTACGGTTACCATTACCAATCCTTCTGAAGTTGAATGGTTGGTTGAAACGATTTTAAGTTTTGGTGAAGATGTGGAGGTTCTTGAACCACTCGCGTTAAGGCAATTGCTCAAAGATAAGATTGAAAAAATGTTAAATCGATATCTTCAAGTATGACAGACTGTTGTCATACTTTTTTTATTATAATGAGCTCAATGAGAAGGCAAGTCAGCTTTTCAAGGAACTGGAGGTACATACCATGAACAATTATTCATATTTTTTTGAGGAAAAGATAAGAGAACATAATCAGGAGCTCAAAGATATTGAAAGTAACGCCTGGAAGTGGGCTCGATCTGTCTCGAAGAAATCAAAACCCACATTTCTATCTGTCATTTTGGCACTAATCGGACTAAAATGATGAACGGCACCTCCTCAAATTATATGGAGGTGTTTTTTTTTTGCTTGGTTTTATTCAGCACCAACCTCTCTCAGGCCAATCTTCCGAATAAATCTTTGGACCTGGCCATTCACTTGCACTGGCTGCTCCGGAAAATGTTAGTACCATACAGACTACCAAAAACCCAGTAATAAAACCTAATCTTAATTTTCTCATCAATAGTTGTCTCCTTTTTTTTTGTTTATTAAGCGAAAATCCTTGAAAAACATATTTTAACAGAGATTGGTAATATTTTACTAGTGTTAAATGGACCAATACTTTATGCCCTCAAATAAATGAGATATCTTTTACATGTGGTAAAAATTACCTATATCTGATGAATTCACTGATTAGACCAGATGATTGGTTGACCCTTCTCAACGAAAGGGCAGTTATGCGTGGTTTGTCATCGCTAAAAAGCAATGTAAAAAAAATTTACTTCCTTTGTCGATTCCTCCATGGTTTACTCGTCGTATTCATAGAAGGATAAATTCAAGTGGAAAGGTTGTTGAAATTTATCGGTAGATAAATTCGGTGTCACGTGGATGATTACCAAACAGTAAGCAACGCTTTTTATAATCAAAGGTGACTCAATTAAAAAGGAGAGATGGAAGATGACAAGAACAATTTCTAAAGGCCGGCTATGGACGGCAAGAGTGATGAGCGGAATAGCCATTTTATTTATGCTGCTTGACAGTGTCATGAAATTATTTAAACCTGCGTTTGTTGTCGATGCTACCGTATCACTTGGTTATCAGGAACATCATATTTATTGGATGGGCATACTCGGACTTCTTTCTACTATTCTTTATGCATTACCTCGTACTACAATCTTAGGTGCAGTGTTGTTGACCGGTTATTTTGGCGGCGTGATTGCGACACAGGTTCGTCTAGATGCCCCACTTTTTTCTACGATCCTGTTTCCCGTATATCTTGCAGTGTTGGTTTGGGGAGGCCTTTGGTTGAGGAATGAGCAAGTGCGCAAATTATTTTATTTGCAAAAATAGATGAGAGACTCTTAGTCTAATCATTATTCATCATGTTTCACACAAAGCCGGCAGCGTCCCTCAGGATGCTGCTTTTTTTATTTTCTCAGCAAAACTCGGGTCGATGATCACACACAATACGATGATGAAAGTAATTTCTTCACTTAAGCATGGAGTTAAATTGAACGAAATCGGAAGGATTATTGAAATCGAGGCTACAAAAGGCGGCTATAATGTTATATGAGCACACCATAATTATTATAAAGAATCACCCGATCATCGTGACTGTAGCATAGACCATCAGCATAACTACCAATTGAAGGCTGCAAGCATAATAGGCGGCCTTTCGCTCACCTAACGGATCTTCCCAGCAGAGTAACACATCCGCTTCACCTACAATATGATGAGACTAGAAATCTAAAGAGGTGAGCCAATGGCAGTCGTAAAAGCCAGGAAACAGGATATTGATATGTTGGCAAGGTTGCTTCGAGCTGAAGCTGAAACCGAAGGCGAAATGGGTATGGTCCTTGTTGGAAATGTTGGCATTAACCGAATAAGAGCGAATTGCTCCGATTTTAAAGGAATCCGGACAATTCCCCAAATGATCAACCAGCCGCATGCGTTTGAAGCGTTGCAACATGGTTTGTACTATCAAAACGCAAGAGAGAGGGAACGCCGTCTGGCGCGACGGGCTGTGAATGGGGAGCGGAATTGGCCAGCCAAATTCTCCCTATGGTATTTCCGTCCAGGAACGTTCGAAAATCCCGGACCATGTCCGCCAACTTGGTATAATCAACCGCTCGTAGGACGATGGAAGAAGCACTGTTTTTATCAACCGACCGCGAAAGAATGTGAAAGTGTATATACTACGTTTTAATTTTATGAACGAAAAGAGATCAGGATCTCTTAGCCTGACTTGTCACGGCCATTATTCAGAATGGGGATAGACTTGGTCAATGACGCCATGTAAGTTCTTGTCTTTTTCACAAGACAAGAACTTACATCCTTTGCCGATACTGCACAAGAATATATATCCTTTGCCGAAATAAATAAGGACAAGAACTTTGCTGTGGTAGAATAAATAAAAAAGGACTTGCATGACGGACAGCGGGGGAACAGATCATGAATAAAACCGATCGGCAGCTCGCCATAATGCTTGAGCTACAACGGAGCAAGGTATTGAGAGCGGAGGATCTTGCGTCTCTATTTGAGACAAGCGTGCGGACCATTTATCGAGACATACAAGCTCTGAGCGAAATGGGTGTTCCGATTCTTGGGGCTCCCGGACAGGGTTATTCCCTAATGGAAGGATATTTTCTTCCACCGGTCGGGTTTTCTGCTGAAGAGGCCGTAACCTTGCTTATGGGTACAGACTTTATCGAGCAGCGGTTGGATGGTGATTATGGAAGTGTAGCTAAGGCGGCTCGACGCAAAATTGAAGCTATCCTGCCGGAACCAGTGCGCGGCGAGTCGACGCGCGTTCGGGAAACGATGCGGCTTCTTCAGGCTGGCGAGCCGGTAACCAGCTGGAGGGAAAAGGACTATCTCGGACAAGCGAGGCGGGCAATTATGGAACGCCGCAAATTACGTATGACGTATCTGAAAAAAATGCCGGAAACGGACGGCAATCGGAAGAGCACGCGTGAGGTCGCACCATACGGATTGGTGCTTGTTCAGGGAAATTGGATTTTGATTGCACGTTGCGACTTGCGGCAGGAAATTCGGCATTTCCGGTTGTCGCGGATGACGGGGCTTACCGTATTGGAGGATCGCTTTCTCATTCCACATGGGTTTAACCTTAACAACTACCGCCAGCCGGATGACCGTAACGAGCGGGTGCTTGTTCGGGCTAATCCCGAGATTGCGGACAAAATCGCTGAGACTTGTCATTTTTATATGGAATCGACTGAGGAGCGGAAGGAAGGTCTTTTAGTCAATTTTCTTGTCCGTCAGCCGGAGGAGCTGCTGCCTTATATCCTCGGCTGGGGTGGGGATGTCGAGGTGTTGGAACCGGAGTCTTTCCGACATCGGATTCGGGAAGAGGCCGAAAAAATTTTAAAACGCTACTGACACGCAGTTGTCAGTAGCGTTTTGTTATATTGGGATTATATCCAAGAATGAATAATGAGGAGTTGTTTGATTCATGAGAAGTACAGCGGAAGCATTGCAGGCATTTGAGACGATAGTAGGACGTTATTTGATCGAACTGGAAAGCCTCGATATGGAGCAGCTGATACAAAAACCGAACGAGGAGGAATGGTCGATTGGTCAAATGTATATGCATTTGATTCAATCGGCGCAATTCATGCATTTACACAATGTCGATCAATGTTTGGCTGGAAGTGAAGCAACAGTAGACGCTATGGAGGAAAAAACGGAGAGGGGCAAGGAAGCCTTCGAACTAGAAAGTTTTCCGCCCGTTCAGATTCGAGTCCCTGCTTCACCGCACTACACCCCGAAACAGCCGGAGAGCAAAGAGCAGCTGACGGAAGGTTTTCGTGGTGTAGTGGAACGGATGAAACGTACTGAATCCGATTTGAGTAAAGTGCCCGAAAGCAAAAAGATTCTTCATCCCGGATTCGGCGCACTAAACGCCAATGAGTGGTTTTTGCTTATAGAAATGCATTACAGGCACCATCTCTTGCAGCTGGAGCGTTTGAAAAATTTATTAGGAAATAACGCATAAATGACTATGAAAGAAGGGGTCGAGGCGATGCAGAGTGTTATTGGCCAGCAAAGCCGCTATTGGATTGGCGTTGTGTCTGCTTCTCATGTGAAACGGGGGGTGCAGGGTGGTTTCGCTCAGCTATGCCATGGCAAGGCAGCGCCCTTGCGCCGTATGAGTCGTCACGATTGGCTGATCTACTACTCTCCACGAACGGACATGTCAAAGGGAGAGTCGCTCCAAGCATTTACAGCTATTGGACAGGTTACCGACGACAAAGTCTACGAATATCAGATGTCTGAATCTTTTGTGCCATTCCGTCGGGATATCCGCTATATTCCATGTCGAGAAGTAAAGATTGCCGATCTATTGGAGCAGCTTACCTTCACACGCGGGAATCGCAACTGGGGATATTCCTTCCGTTATGGTCATTTCGAGATCGAATACGAAGATTTCCTGACAATCGCTGGCTTAATGCTGGGCAACACGGGAGACATGGAACATACTCCCTATCTTCCAATTTTAAGCTGAACACCCAACCGCATCGTAAATCCGGTAAGCAGCTAAGTAGTGTCTTCATACTTGTTATAAAAGCCAACTAACGACTTTCTCGTAGTTGGCTTTTATACCATTTTCCCTTATAAGGGATTTGAACCAGCCTTACTCATTTCGTCGAGCATACGTTTTCGAACGATCATGGGGTCGAGATCGGGAGAGGAGATATGTTTCACATAGTGTGAGGCACTATTTTCTATTTGGTCATCCATCGCCTTGACAGCACCATAAAATTTATAATGCGGTAGAAAAGTCATGCCAATTTGATTGGCAAATGCTTGAAAGGGTCGGATCAGTTCGCTGATTGTATAGCCAATCAAGCCACCCGACTGGTAGGACGATTCATCGCCTCCAATCGACATGGCAAGGACTAGTTCTTTCCCCGCAACGGCTTTACCGCCGGCTCCGAACAGCCAGGATGTCGTAAACACGTCATCGAGCCATTGCTTGAGTAAAGCCGGCATACTGTACCACTGGATTGGAAATTGAAATACAATGCGGTCATGACTTGCGAGGAGGTCTTGTTCATTCTCCGCGTTGATTTCATAATCGGGGTATGCTTTATATAGTTCTTGAACGGTAATTTGATCGGGATTTCCACGCAATTCCGCCAACCATCGTTTATTTACGCGTGACTGTTCGATGTTCGGATGAGCTGCAATGACCAGAATTCTCATAAAATTCCTCCCTTTTTTTCGGCTTCAATGGTCTCTTTCATAACCTCTGCTGCGCGATTTACACGTGTTTGAATCCCAATGGTGAGATGCTCTGGAAGAAAATCGGTTATCCAGACGAGCTTGGCGCCACTGTCGCCATGGGGAAAGACTTGGAAGGAAGCATGATGATGCAGCAGTGGCATGCTTCCTTCTTGTACCGCGTAAGCCATTCGACGTTTCCGTTCATCGATGGAAACGATGAACTCGCGTACCATGCCGCCATTTGGCAGGATGAGTGTTCTTTCGTGACCGTCCATAAGGGTATTCTCGGTATAGCCGGGAACCAGACGATGATGGACAGCACCTACGTCGCTCACCGCGTCCCAAACCTGCTCCGGCGAGGCATCAATCAAAATTTCCTTGTAAATTGTTGGCAAATGATCACGCTCCTTGTGATCATTATATTTTTGATTGAGAACTCAGTCAACCATAAATTTTACATTCAAGCGGGCTTGAATAAAGAAATTGCCGATTCGGCGATCTGTTGGAATTTTTCGCCCATTACACTGTTAATTTCCGTCTCCTTCAAGCCCTGAGTGGCGAGATCTTGAAGCAGCTGATCCAGATAACTCATTCCTTGGGAAATAGCTCCCCAATATTGCATGGCTAAAAGATTCGCGTCTCCTTGACGGATGACACCTTGCCCAATTCCTTTGTCAATTGCTTGGGCCATTGGCTTGATAAAGCTCTTCATCCATTCAAAGGGCGATAATTCTCCGGGCTCATATAGATGATGCAGATCCAGGCTGATTCGCATATAAAAACGCTGGGTCTGTGGATCCTTGATCACACGCTCACAGATGAGCATGGCATAGTTTTTGAATTGCTCGAGCACCGGCGAATCCTGTTCAAAATACACGGTAGTGTACTGAAGGGACTGGTCCATCATGTTTTCGTAAAGCTCCCGAAAAAGCATTTTTTTATTTTTGAAGTAGTAATATACCAGACCATGTGCAAGACCCGCCTGATCTGCTACATCGCTCAATGTCGTAGCCGAATAGCCCTTTGCCACATAGACGTGAACGGCCGCCTGTAAAATCTCTTGCTTACGTTGCTCACGAATGAACTCATTCTGTTTCTTTGTACGGGGAGACATGTTATCACACCTTGTTATGATTTTTAATTAACAGTATACGTTATAGCGGTTAAGATGGAAAACGATTAAAGGAGTGACTTCCATTATCCCAAGCCAAACACATCTGCAGTTGAATAAAACGTGGGATAATGGTGAGAATGAGAAGAATTCGCCATACTATGATTTGAACTGAATCCTTCATGTTTTTAAGAAATGAGGTTTGCTAAAGTTGGTTGGACTAATTATTTTAATAATCATAACAGGGATAATTATTTCATCGTATTTTACAATCCCCGCCAAACTCCGGAAGAAAGAGGGCGCTTTTTTGTTTATGATCATCCTTAACATCATCATTGATGGTACTTGGATCATGGCGGAAGATATGAAGTTGATCGTGGTATCTCACAAGATTCCTGAATATCTGACATTTTTGTTATATCGTAGTGTTACAGTTCCCTTTGAAATATTAGTTTTTCTCAGTTTGCTCCTTTCTTTCCGATCGTCTTTTAGTAAAGTATTAGTAAGCTCGGGACATGTAATATCGCTCCTTTTGCTTGAATCGTTACTTGCTCATTATAAAATCATTACATATGTCAATTGGTATTTAAGTTACTCGGCGATTTGTTATCTTATTTTATTGGTTATTGCATACGTGTCGCTTGCTTGGTATCGCCATACTTTTGGACAAGAACAAATATGGGGTTCTCAATGAATCTGACTCCATACGAACATTTTGATATGAATGAGTGGTTTGTTACCATTGCTATAATTTGTACATATACGATCTCGTACTTTTTGCCGAGGAAATTAAAAGCAGAAAGTACTTTTCTGCTTTTTTTGTGGGGGTTCTCTGTAGCGAAGTTTTGGGATTTTACGCTCGGAGGAGGGGTATTTGACTTTTATGATGTAAACGATTCGCCATACTATGACGTGTTTGACTTTGTTTCATACTTTCTTTACTCTCCATTTTCCTATTTCTTTATTTATTTTTATGAAGTGTTTGGGATTTATGCGAAAGCGAAAAGCGTCGTAGTATATATAGTCGTTTGGTCTGTAATAGCTATAGGAGTCGAGTGGATTTCTGTTTTATTTAAAATGATCACATACAAGAATGGATATTCATTGCCTTTTTCAATCCCAATTTATTTAATTACTTTCAGTATAACTATTCTTTTTTACCGGCGTATTAATTTGGATAGTGTTAGGCAGATCAGTAAAAAATAAGAAAATTCAGTCATGCCCCTGTTTTTTATTGAAGTATCAATTTAATCATCTAAAAGCCAAGGCATGCATTTTTATTCATTTTCTAAGGTAAACTAAGCATTGTTCGCTCAAAAAAATGTGGAGGTGTTCGTAATGCGTCAAGCAAAAAAATCAATGATCGTTGCATCAACTGCAGCCGCGGCAGCAGTCATGGGATCGGTTATTTTTGGCGTTTACAGGGCAAGAAACAGCAACATTATTGAGCGGATAAAAAACAGAATGACCTAAGGAAAGGGGGGGGGAACCGCCTCCTTCCTACCATGCACTGATTTAAGCGAAGCGTCATCGGGGAGATCCGGTGGCGTTCTTTTTGTTGTATAGGAAATTATGCGAGATGCCGATTTGTAGATAAGTGATGTAAAATTACGAAGTCGATTTTCGGCTTCTCAGACTCTGTAGGCGGGTTTCGGCTCGCAGAGCTCTCGCTGTAAGCGCGTTTATCGCGCTTATTTGTTGGGACGCTCCTGAATAAGCGCCTTTTTCGAGCTTATTGTTTCAAAGTCCCGAAAGAAAAGTAGAAAAAAGAACCAGCATTAAGATGCTGGTTCTTCATGTTTTCGCTCATTATGATTTTCTCCCCAAGCACACATCACTTCTGTTACAGGGATCAATGTTCTGCCATATTCACTAAGTGAATATTCTACTTTGGGAGGGACGGTGGGGTATACCGTTCTTTCGATCACGCCTTCTTGTTCCAAGTCACGAAGATGCTGTGTAAGCATTTTTTGGGAGACATCAGGTATTAGCTTCTCCAGATCGTTATACCGCTTGGTTGATTCTATCAAATGCCATAAAATCATCGGCTTCCATTTCCCGCCTAAAACATGAATGACGGTCTCGATTGGACATTCGCGCTGATGAATCATTGATAAATCACTCCCTTACTTTAAGTAAGTGCCATACTTTAAAGTGCGTTCTTAACAGAATCTTATTACCGATATACAATAAAGTCAATCAAATAAATGGAAAAAGGAGCCAGACAAATGAGTAAATCTTATTGGGGACCAAAGTCAGTAACATTTTGGTTAGTGGGTGTTGTTACGCTGTTGATGTTGTATTTAGGAGTGAGCGGTTTTATCCAGCCAGAAGCTGCGATTCGAGGTTTTGGTATACCACTGCATGACACCGCTGATAGATATCTTGTGAATATCAAAGCAGATCGTGACCTGTTTATTGGAATCTTCCTACTAGTCTTGATGGTACTTCGTATGAGAAAAGCATTACTAGCTCTTATGTTAACTTCTATTTTAATGCCAATCGTAGATGCCATATTGGTAGTAACGAATGCAGTAGATAAAACACCTTCTTGGATTCATCTTGTTACTGCGGTATATGGACTTGTTGTAGGTTGGATGTTGTATCGAGAAGAACAGCGAGCTAAAACAGCGAATAACTAGAACAGTATCATCATAAGCAGGGTATCTAAATTAAGGGGGGCATTACATGTATATTTACCTGCTGTTCATCCATATCATCGCCGCCATAACAGCCATGGCCGCCGTCATCTGCTATCCCTTGATCATGAGCAGCGCCCGGACAGTGGGTCAAGCCAAGTTCGCGCTTGCGCTGCTGCAAAAGACGGCGATCCTGCCGAAATTCGGAGGCACACTGCTGCTTCTTACAGGTGTTGCGCTTGGCTTCCTGGAAACCTCTTTGTTCCGAGAAATGTGGTATGTGGTCTCGATTGCATTCTTCTTTGTCATTCTGATTATCTTTGCTAGCCTGCTTCCCGCTGGCATCAAGCAGCAGCTTACGCTGCTGCAGCAGACGCAAGGGGATGAGCTGCCTGACGCGTACCGACTGAGCCGCAGACGCTCCGCCTGGTTGGAAGGGATCGCGAATCTTGTTGCTTTCATCTCGATTCTTCTGATGGTGTTCAAACCGTTCTAACGGAACGAGAACACTCATCAATTTGAAACGAAAACAAGGAGCAGTTACCTCGGTAGCTGCTCCTTGTTATAGGTCTACCAATTTTATTTTCTCTACACATTCTTAAGGCTTGAAGGGAATCGCTGCTTTGTATTCCGATGGACTGCTCATCGAAGTCGAACGGGCAGATTGGCTCAATGAAAACAGTCCGCTCATCCTTTGTTTGAGAGTGGTCGTTATCGTGTCTTTTTTTGCTGTTGACAAATGGATAGAAATACCTTATTCTTTGGTTGAATGGTTGATTCAATCAACCAACATTGATCGAGGAGTGATTACTCATGATAAAGGGTCCAATTATGCAAAAGGGTGATTTATGTTTAGTAACGGGGATAACTGGTTATTTGGCTTCTTGGATTGGAAAATATTTGATTGAAGAGGGATTTCAAGTTAGAGGAACTGTTCGGAAGCTCAGCAACGTTAATCAAATGGAAAAAATGACTGAACTCCTTCCGGGAGTGGAGTTAGTTGAGGCGAATTTACTGAGTGAGGAGGGTTGGAAAGAGGCTGCAGAGGGGTGTAAGTGGGTTTTCCACGTAGCTAGTCCACAATTTAACGTCAAAGCTGATTTGGTAGAAACTGCAACCAAGGGAACTAAGCATGTCATGCATGCCGCTTTTCAGTCGGGAACTGTGCGAAAAATAGTCATCACAAGCTCAGAGGCTGCTATGGTTTTCGGGCATCAGGCTTCAAAGCTTACTTTTAGTGAAGACGACTGGACAAATCCTGATGGAATATCCGATTATTATCGCAGTAAGACCCTTGCGGAGAAGTTGGCATGGGATCTAGTTAAAGACCAGACACGAAATCCAAGGGGAGTAGAGCTCGCTAGTATTAATCCTTGTATCATTTTTGGACCTTCTCTTCTTCCTGGTGTACGATTCAGTGTTGAAAATGTTAAGAATATAGCAGAAGGAAAGATGCCTATGCTGCCGGATATGGTTTTGCATTTCGTGGATGTACGTGACTGCGCCCGTATGCATATCGCCATAATGAAAGATCCCAACACGAATGGAAATCGCCACCTTTCTTTTAGTGCGAAGGGAAGTTTTTTGGATATTGCTTCAGCCATTCACGATAATTATTCGGATTTAGGATTTGCGCCTCCCAAGAAAATTATGCCGAAGTTTTTCATGTGGCCTCTAAAGTTTTTTAATAAAGAAGTTGCCTCCGTATATCCTCGGATAGGGAAGGATACAACTTATATATCCAAATATCCTAATGTTTATCCATACCAATATACCGACTTTTCCGATATTATACGTGATACAATGGATTATCTCCTTGACAACAAGTTAGTAAAGCCTAAAAGTGGTAATAATCGGGCTTAAGACAAGATTTAATGGAGTGTGACTCAAATCGAAAGATGAACTTTTCATTACACTTATTGAACAAGCACTTCATGAATTAAAAAATGAGATGCAAAATGTTTATAGACTGCCTGGCAGCCCACTTGAAAAGAATCGTTATTTATAGAAGGGCAGGAATTAGGTGAATTAGCATCAGGCGATCCCCGGAAATTAATTTCCTGCTTTTTTACGGTTCTTTCCGCTCTGATGACATTGAACATTACTGAAGATGGTGCTTATCCAATGCCGGAAGCCGATCTTTTATTACGTATAGTAACAGTCGTCCTTAATCGTAGAATACTATAATATTGACAAAGTAGATTGAGAAAGATATGATATCTCTTGTTGATTTATGAAAGTAACAGGAGGTGTTTTGAATATGGCTGTTCCTCAAAGGAGAACGTCCAAAACACGTCGCGATAAGCGCCGTACTCACTTTAAACTGGCTGTGCCAGGAATGGTGAAGTGTGAACAATGTGCAGAATTAAAAATGGCACATCATGTTTGCAAAAACTGCGGTTCATATAAAGGTAGAGAGATCGTAAAAGCTCAATAATAATATGAATTGCATCCTTAAATGACACTCTAAACAATTAGAGTGTCATTTTTGTATGATGAAGAGGCAAGAAGTGAAGCGGATATGGCGGATAATTGGGGTTTATTTTGGGTTTGAGCGAGATTTTACGAGAAGAAGTGATTGTGTTTGTGATAAACCTGCAATTGTACATGCTTTTTATCTTTGAATAGCTCCTATTCGTACATTCCTGCAAACGTGCAGGCTTTTACGGTCTTTTTTAAATTCAGGATGGAAAAGCTAAAAATTCCTGCATAATAGAAGGCATTTCCTCTATTCAAACGATTTTAGCAAAAATTTCTGCACTTTCGCAGTTATTGTGGGTCGTTTCAACAGCGATTGGAACCCACACCCCTCCCTATGCACTTAAGAATGGGTTTACACCAAGGACCTGAGGCAGAGCCTGAGGTTTTTTCTTATTAGAATTTATATGTTTTGGGTTTGGGGCAAGCGAAGCTTATCCCTTATTTATTCGTGTGCTCCGGATTAAGCACGTTTGCTTAAGGGCACCCGGTTAGCGCGTTTTCAGCGCTTATTCTGCACGGTCGCTCAGGATGGTCTGCTGAGAGGTCGATTTTCGGCTTCTCAGACTCTGTCAGCGAGCTTCGGCTCGCAGAGCTCTCTCTGAAAGCGCGGTTTTCGCGCTTTTTTTACCCCAGCTGCCCCATACATTTCTACAACTGTAATCAATTCATAACCATCGATTTTCTTCCACAAGTTTATTTACTTATTTTTAGAAAAAGTATCCGAAAGGATAATAGACTGAAAATCGCCCCGATGATAGCTTAGTACACAGAATGGAAATTATTAGCTATCAGGAAGGGGAATACCTATTGAAAAAAAGTAGATTTCATAAAGTGAAGAACAGAGCAGTAACCAGCTTATTAGCAGCTGTTCTGCTTATTACAGGTACGATGCCCAGTGCAGGGCCGGTTCAGGCACAAACACAAACACAAACACAAGTCCAGGCTCCCGATGTGGTTGTCAAGACAATGGTGGCTAAACCGGCGGCGGCTGCGGACGTTGGAATCCCGGTTCTTGATGCTATGCCAGCCGTAAGCCAGGAACCTTCTTTGGCTATAAGCGGTTATGCCGACCCCGAAGCTGCGGTAAGCGTGTGGTACGCCGTTTATGGGGGCGAAGAGCGTCATGCTGCGCCGACCATCGCTCACGACGATGGCAGCGGCCGAGGGCGGTTCGCCTTAAATCTTGAATTGACCGAAGAAGGGAAATACAGCATTACGGCATCAGCGGAAAAGGATGGACGTGTAAGCGAGCGTTCAGCGCCAGTTGTGGTAAAAGTAGACTGGACAGATGCAGGCGACGTTATCAATGTTACTTGGAACTTGCTTGCCTATAACCGCGTCATGCTGAAGTGGGACCCGCCTTACCTGGAAAACGGCGAGCCCAACCCGGATGTGAAGAAATATTTCGTTTATAACGATGACAGCGGTGAAAAAGTGGCTGAGACTTCGGATCCTTCTACCGTTGTGGATAGTCTGGAGCAGAACAAGCTTTACACTTACCGAATTGTCACCGTGGATGAAGCAGGGAACGAGTCTTCAGGTTCAAGGATCAACGTCGGGGCGTCGCCGAAGTCGGAATTGAAGCTCGCTGATCTGGTCGAGAATGCCGGGGCCGACACAACTTGGACAGCGATTAGCGCTGACGGATCGACGGTTGTTTACTCTGACGCAGTCCGTGAAGGTTCGGAGCTGCATCACTTGTATGCAATCGACACGGCTTCAAAATCCAAAGAGACGGTAACGCGCACCAAGGATGGCTCGCCGCCAAGCGGCATTGTGAGAGACCCTAAGATTAACCGCACGGGCAATATTATCGTCTTCACGTCGAATGCCAGCAATTTGACCGCTTCCCCGGGAGCGGCTGGCGACCATATTTATGCTTACGACAGAGGGACGCACAATCTGGAGTTGATTTCTTCGTCCGAAGGCGTGGCTGCTGATCCTGTAGTTAGTGGAGATGGCCGCTGGATTGCATTTACCGAGGACAATCGCGTGTACGTCTTCGATCGGAATAGCCATTCGCGGAAGCTGGTGAGCGAAGCGCTGAGCGGTTCGGAGAACGGGAGTAGTTATGGACCTGCAATCAGCGGGAACGGAGCCATCCTTGCTTTTCTGTCCGATTCCTCGAATTTGTTGGGAGCGGCTGGAAGCAGTAACGAGCAGGCTATTTATATTTATGATGTGGCAGCAGCGAGTATCGTGAACCGTTTCGTTTTCAATGCCTACCACAGCAGCCTTGCTGTGAACGGCGACGGCCGGTACATCGCTTATACCGAAGCGGGGGGACCTGGCTGGCATGCGATGCCTTATTATTTTGACCGTACGACAGGCGAAACTTTTGATTTGAATAGCGGACGGTCAGAAACTGAGCTGACGCATAAAACCTACAACAAACTGACCATTAGCGGCAGCGGAAAAATCGTTCTGGCTAATCTCGTGGATACCGATCCGCCTGTATTATACATGAATAATTATAGCGAGATGTTTGATCGCGATAAGGGGAAAGTCGTAACGGCCGGGAATCCGGCTTTGAACGCATATGCAGCGGCCATCGACGGCGAGGGCAACCGGATCGTTTATGCCAGAGGCAACGCGCTGTATACCTATTGTTTGAACGATTGCGGGACGACTGGACCTCAGCAGCCGATCACCTCCAGTTATTGGTCCGTGCCTGCTTCATCTTGGACTGGTAATGAATTGAAGCAAGGCAGCACATTGAAGTTTCAGGCTGAAGGTGCGACAGGGCTGACGGTTGATGCCGTCATTGCCTATAAACAGTTACCGGCAGGAGACGACTCCTCCACAGTCGAGACCAAGGAGAGTAAAGTTCGGCTTCCCGAGAATCTGGATACAGCCGGATTGTATCGAGGGGAATTTGAGTTCCCTGCGGGTACGACCGAGATCGTTTCAGTTGTTGTGCAGCTGGAAGACGGCAGCAGCCGGGTTGTTTTGGATCACCTGCCTGTGAAGGTGGCGGGTTTGCTGTCCGTGGATATCGAGACATCGCAACCGGATATGCTGCTCAGCTCGCTTCTGATTGTAACCAATCCGGCGCTTGTGGAGTCGGAGACTGCGGTCAGCAAGGATGTCGCGCATTACGATATCCCGCTGCCATCCGGCGAGCCTTATGCGATCAAGCTCTACCAGGATCAGGTAAAGATCGCGCTGGCGCAGCAAACCGGGCTTGCCATTCGCAATGGCGCAATTACGCATGTAAAGTTGATTCCCGTATTCACGGCATTGCTGAATGTCAAAGTGAACTATAATGGCCATCCGGCGGAACCTGCGGTCGTTGTTTTCAAGAAGGCCTCAGACGGAACGGAACTGGCCAAGGTAAACGCTAACGCGCAGGGAGAAGCTAATCTGCCGGGGTTACACGAAACCGGAGAAAAAATAACGGTCAGCGTAACGCCGCCACTAGGATTCAAGGGCGGTGATGCGCAGACGATAACGTTGCTTCTGGGGAAGAACGAGCTGACCTTTGAGTTGTTCCCAACGAGCGCATCCGTTAAGGCGGTAACGATGAAATATGCGCGAACGGTCGGGCAGTATGGCAGCGAGGTTCCCGTGATGGGCAGCGATGCGAGCATCGAGGCTGAAGCGAAGCCGGGCCTGCACTTGGAAGCCTTTGTTGCTTACCTGCAATGGAAGGGGGGCTCGGCTCCGGAGGCAGTCGAGACCAAGATCGCGCTAAATGAATCCGAACCGGGCAAGTATAGCGGAGTTTTCCGGATTGAGGAGGGCGTGGCCCGAATTGATGCTGTGTACATGGAGGTGGATGGCGAAAGGCTGACAAACCGTTATGCCATCGATAAGAACGTCGCAGGACGTCTTAAGGTTATCTTTGACATTCCGAAGGGTGAAGAATGGAGCAATGCGCTGAATAAAGCGGGTTTGACCGTCTTCTACTTCAACGATATCTATAAGCGCCATTATGAAGAGCAGGAAGTCACTTCCGGCAAGCTCACCTATACGTTCGATGTTCCATACACAGGCATTCCTTACCGGGTAACGGTGAAGCCGTGGTCCTCTTCCTTGGTGCCCGTGCAGACAGACGCTCCGGAGTTCGGTTTCGGGCAGACCGGTGAAATCACGATTAAGCCCGAATACATGGTGCAAATGAAGGGCGTTGCCAAAACGGAGAGCGGGCAAAAGGTACCTGTTTCCTATAATTTGACGGATGATAAAGGAGCGGTTCTCCTAAAGGGCAATGCAAACGGGGACATCGATTTGCGGTTGGCAGCGGATTACGGTGATAAGTATCGACTTCAAATCGTGCCGTCTGACCCGCTATATTTCGGGAAGCAAGTCGATCTTACAGCCGATGCTTTGTCCAAAGAGATTCCTATGGTGCTCTCCAGCAAACCGCTGCATGAACTGACGGGGAGAGTAGTGGGTACAGATGGCTTGCCAGTTTCCGGAGCTACCGTGACAGCTATTATGGATGGCAAAGAGCGGACTTTCCAAGCCACTACCAAGTCCAACGGCACCTATACGCTTATGCTTCCGGCCGGTACAGCGAAGGTTCGGGCATCAAATTACAGGAATCAGGGCTTCCAATCTAAGCTAAGCACGGTGATCATTCCCGAAGATGGCGGAGCGGCTGCTGATTTCCGTTTGCTGGATTATGCTTCCGTTGACTTTAAATTGTATACCAAACAGCTTGGAAGCGACTGGCAAGGGCCGATAACGTTTGATTGGCGTGTGGCCGTTCACTTGGGTCTGAAGACATCGCATGGGATTATGCAGTATGGACCACCAATGAAAGTAGCGGCTGTTGCCGGGGATACGTTCCAAATCTGCCTGAATGGGTATGAGGCCGATTTGCCTTCAGCTTGTAAAGAAGTAACGATCGGAGATGATAATCAGGCGGCTGTGGAGATGCGTTTAGAAAGCACCGGTGCGCAAGCAACAGCATCCTTTGCGAAGCCGGACGGCTCAAATTTAAGCAATGTGTATCTCCAAATGTATCAGCTGAACGGCGAGGAAGCGGTCTATCAAAACATGAAATACAGCCGCTCGGGCAACCGGTATGTTATTGATCTTCCGAGCAAAGGCCGTTACCGAATGATTGCGAAGGGAGAAAAAGGTCTGACCTCGACGGTGGAATTTACGGTAGATGCTGCAGCTCCCCTTGATTTGGGGCGGATTACTTTGCAGGCAGCGGGCAATTTCGGCGGGTTGGCCGGTAATGGGATTGGCACTTCGTCTGATTTCATTACTCCAAACGGTAAAGTAACGGCACGCGTTACGTACAATAATTCGAACTTCCCGGCCATCGACGCTGCTAACGCTGTGATCTCGCTAGAGTTGCCGAATGCTTTGGAACCAATGACGGGTACATTAATCGTTAATGGCCAGGCCAAGGAGTTCGAGAAGCGGAATGGGAAAATTGAAGTTCCGCTAGGCAATGTCAAGGCTTATCAAGAGGGCAGCTTGACGCTCGGGTTGCGTGTAGGCGATCCCGGCATAGCCGGAAATCTCCCGTTGACCGCTCGAATCCGCTATACGTCAGGCGGAGTTGAACGGGAGGAGATGCTTGGCACAGTGCTGCTGCAAGTGGTGAACGTAACGCTGAGGGTTCCCGAGACTGTCGTCAAACCGCAGTTCCGGGTCAGCGGGACAGCACCGGCCGGTTCGGAAGTGACCGTTTATGACGGAAGTGACATGCTGGGTACGGCAGCCGTTTCGACGGGAGGTACCTGGCAATTGGATGTCGAGCTCAAGGATACGGAAACGGTTAGACATAGGATCCGCACAGAAGCGCTTGCCGGCGGAAGCCGAGTGACAGGCGAGGAGTCCGTAATCGTCTATGATGTCAATGATCCTGGATTAGAGGAAGTAACCTTACGCCAAGGCGATGGCCGCGTTCAGATTTTTCATCCGGATAATGGAGTAGCGGTATTTCCTTTCGTCTTCGTACCGGGACAGCCGTTTGTTTATAAGCTGAAATTCCGCGATACCGCCCGCATCTCGGATGTACAGATATGGAATGGGGACACGGCCGCCGAAGCCAGACTGGTTAATGGCGAATACGTTGCGGCGATGACGCTCACCAAGGATCCCGGACCTATCGCGGTCACTTACCATAAGAAAGCTGATCCGCAATATATCCCGCCGCGCCCGACGGAGAAGGAGCTGCGCGCTACGCTACCTCAGGCACTGCGCAACTTTGCAATCGAATCGGTCACGCTGCCGGAGGAGGGGCTGCAGGAAGGCCAGCTTGCATCGGGCAAAGCGATGAGCTTAAATATTCGCTTAAACGAAACGCTTTCTGCCAAAGTAAGCTTTACTTCATCGCCGGTGGCAAGCTATTCGCCTACAGAGCGGGATTTACAATTGGAATCGCAGTCGGGCATCCCTTTGTATGGTTCATCTCTCCAACACTCAGTCAGTGATTCGGGAGCAACGGCTTCCTTCAGCGCCATTTATCCCAATCGTGCCGGGTCAGGGTTGCGACGCACTGCTTTGCTTTCGCCTGAAAATGTAAAGATTATTGTGGATCTCTTCTCAACAGGTACAAAGATATATGATACCAGTGAAGCGCTCAACAGCCTTGTGAGTCCAAGCACAGCAGATCGAATAACGGCTGATATCGAAGCGGCGCAAGGGCTATGTGATCCGCAGGCTGCCGAATATTATTCCAATATGGCTGAAGAAATCAAAATGGACATTTACTTCAGCGAATTGCTGAAAAACGCAATTAACTGGGTAGGGTCAACCAAATTCGAGGGCCCTCAGGGCTTGCTGTTCTGGGTTGAAGGAACATGGGCCGGCAAACAATTGGATGCCGTCGTCGACGGGGAATTAAACGAACTTGAGTACTATCTCAAGCAATATGATTGTAAGCTAAAACCCTATCCGAAACCTCCTAAGAAACCGGCGGCTACGCCTAAGTACATTTATGATCCTAGCGGATATGTGTACGAAGGAATGCCTGCCAATCGTCTTAAAGACGTGACGGCTACCGTCATGGAGCTGGATTCGGCTAGCGGCTCTTGGAATGCTTGGGATGCTGAATGGTATGAACAGCACAATCCTCAGATTACCGATCATGCCGGACGCTACGGCTGGGACGTTCCGACGGGCAAATGGAAGGTGAAATTTGAGAAAGACGGCTACGAGACAGTCTACAGCAATGAGCTCGACGTACCGCCGCCGCAGCTCGATGTTAACATCCCGATGAAGTCCTACGCGCCGCCGCAGGTCGGCTCCATCAGGGCTTACCCGGAGGGCTCGAAAGTGAATATTTATTTCACCAAGCCGATAGAGACGGATACGGCGACCAAAGACACGGTCGTGATTAAGGGCGCAGACGGTGCGGCGGTAAAAGGGGCGGTTAAAGCCATCGACCCGGCAGCCGGCCAGAATGGCAAGCAGCTGGCGATGGCTGTTGAGTTCACACCTGAGACGCCGCTTGCGGCAGGGGGAACTTACACAGTTGCCGTAAGTGGTTCAATTGTCTGCTATGCCGGAGTTCCGCTCGGTACAGATTCGTTGGCGTCCATCGTCATTGAAGCGGCAGACCGGACGCCGCCGCAAGAGGTTGCCGGGTTAACAGGAGGATTGTCGGCAGACGGAGCTTCATTAGTCTGGATAAATCCGGACGATACCGATCTTGCAGGTACACGTATCCGCTGGAAGAAAGCTGGAACGGATTCATATGGGAATCCGGTGGACGTTGTCAAAGGACAGGAGTGGGCCGTCGTGAAAGATTTAGCCGCTTCGGAAGCTTACGATTTCCTGGTCAGCACTGTTGATGAATTCGGCAACGAGTCGGCCGGAGCTAGGTGGAGTTGGTCGGCCGGCGAACGCCGCCCCGATTTAGCGGCACCGCCGACGGCTGCGGATTTGAAGGTTGTATCTACCGGCAAGGACCAGATCCGTCTTGCCTGGACGGATCCTTCAGCGCGGGATCTGGCTAAGCTGAAGATCAGCTGGTCACCGGAGAATAATGAAACGAAAGTTCAATCTATTGAAGTGGCTAAGGAAATCCAAGCTGCTACGATTACTGGACTTCGACCGTCTACGAAGTATAGGATCGGCCTTGTCGCGATCGACGAGAGCGGTAACGAATCGTCCACAGCCATCGTAACGGCAGAGACAAGTGCAGATTCCGGAGGCGGCTCGATCCCGGGAGGCGGCAGCGGCAATCCGGGATCCAGTGGCTCCGGCGAGCAAGCCGGGAATGCCAAAGCTTGGGTGACCGGGCGGGCAGGCGGCTCGTTCGAAGCCTTTGACGGGAAGGTTAAGCTGGAAGTGAAGCCGGATACTTTTGCTGATGATACGAAAGTTACTTATGCTACGGCGCCAGATCCGCAAGTGGTGCTGCCCGCAGGCTACAGCAGAATGTCGCCATCCTATCTGATCGATGGGGAGAGCGCTAAGCCAGGACACTCCATGAGGCTGGACATCGCATACGACCTGACCAATGCGCAAAACATAGATGCTCGCCAGTTGGGCATCTACGTCAAGAATTCGGCCTCTGCAAGCGGTTGGACCTATGTCGGGGGCACTGTGGACAATAAAAACCACCGGATTCGCGCGAACATAAAGGGATTCGGTGAATACGCTGTGATGCGATTTGAGCGTTCCTTCACAGATATGTCCTCACACTGGAGCAGACCGGATGTCGCTGTGCTGGTAAGCCGCCATCTAGTGAGCGGCACGACAGATGACAGATTCGAGCCAGACCGCTTGATTACGCGAGCGGAAATCACCAAGCTGCTCGTTCAAGGGCTGCAGCAGAGCGGTGTTGAAAGCAAGATTCCTGAGCCTGTTGCCGCAGTCGGAGCTGCGTTTACAGACGTAGTGAGTGATGCGTGGTTTGCGAAGTCCGTGGAACAGGCTGCCGGCTATGGACTCATAGAAGGCGCGGATGGACGATTCCGGCCTAACGATCCGATTACGCGCGAGGAGCTTGCCGTGTTGTTTACACGCTTTGCCGTACTGACAGGTGCGTCGTTATCGAATACGGGTGACTCGGCGCTCTCCCGATTCAGGGATGAGGGAGATATTTCGGACTGGGCAAGGAAGGATTTCCTTCATGCTGTCAGTCTGGGATGGATCCAAGGCTTAACAGAAGCGACGGCCGAACCGAAGGACAGAGCGAGCCGCGCGCAAGCGACGGTGATGCTGCTTCGTGTGCTGGACAGCTTGGAACTGGTATCAGTTCGTCCCTAGTCGGAATAATCCGGGTTAATAAATATCGGCAAGATGATGACGCCGGACAATCGCTTAGAAATCCTATTTAATAAAAAGGGACCGTATGGAAATGGATAACTTCTGTACGGTCCCTTTGTTGGTTTTGCTATAGCGAGAAAGGAGTCTGAGGAGACATTTTTAGAGGGCAGTAATGCAATATTAGCCCTTCCTCATACAAAACACTTTATGCTATTATTGGGTAAATTTAGATTTAAGGCAGGGGATGAGTAAGATGGAGTTACGGATGTCCTTGGTCCGCCCCACGGTAAATTTGAAGGACGAATATCTCTCTTTTTATCAAGAATGGATAGAAAGTGGAGAAGACATGGTTCCGTGGGTTATAAGTAAGGACCCTTCTGATTTTGAAGGTATGGTACAGTTTCTTTTTAATAATGAAAAAGGTGAAAACTTGCCTGGAAATCGGGCTCCAGATTCCACATTTTGGTTAGTCGTTGGTGATAATAAGGTGGTAGGTGCTGTTAACATTAGACATCGTCTAACAGAAAAGTTATTTAATTGTGGTGGACATATTGGATATGGTATTCGTCCCAAGGAGAGAAATAAAGGTTATGCGAGTAAATTATTAGCCTTATCTTTGCAAAAAGCCAAAGAGCTAGGAATCGAAAAAGCCCTTGTTGTTTGCGATGAAGGTAATATAGCTTCTGAGAAAACAATTTTGAAGAATGGTGGGATACCAGATTCAAACTTCGTTGAGGAGGACGGAAACGTTATTAAGAGATTTTGGATAGAATTATCGTGAACTCTTTTTTAACTAACGATCTTGCGGTATACCCGAAGAAAAAAAGTCTTGAACGTTACGTTACGTAATGTTTTATAATCCAGTTACCGGTAAATGAATGGCGCTGAAGAAGGGGTTGATTATGAAGCCGCATTGGAAAGTCGGGGAAATTGCCAAACTGACAGGGTTAACAATTCGAACATTAAGATTTTATGATCAAATCGGCTTGTTCTCGCCATCCGATCAGACGGATTCGGGGCACAGGTTGTACACCGAATCTGACATTTCGCGTCTTCACCAAATTCTCTCATTAAAGGAATTGGGTTTAGCGTTGGAGGAAATCAAGTCGCTTCTGGCCCAGGAGCATTGCAGACCAATTGAGATAGTATCCATACAAATCGCCAGTCTAAAAGCTAAAATAAAGATTCAGCAGAAGCTTCTTGAAGAGTTAGAACATGTGTCAACACTCATGCAAATGAAGGAACCGTTGACCGTAGACGATTTCACAAAAGTGCTGGTTATGATGAAAAAGAGCAACGACAAATATTTCTTTGAGCAACAGATGAAAGTAGAACAAAGTCTTGATCGACTAGGCAATTTCCTCGCCGAACAAGATATTGACGAACTTTAACATAGGGAGGAACACATATGAACGAACGATCTGTACACCACGCCACGTTTACCGTTGAGCGAACTTATCAAGCATCACCCGCGCGAGTGTTCGCCGCTTGGGCAGACTCTGAGGCCAAAGCCCGTTGGTTCTCGAAAGCTGATGAATTCGATTTCAGGGTTGGCGGACGGGAATTTAGTCGTGGAGGCCCGCCAGACGGCCCAATCTTCACTTTTGACGCCTGCTTTCAGGAGATCGTGCCAAATCAACGTATCGTCTATTCGTATACCTTGGATATGGGCGAGACACGAATTTCGGTATCGGTGACGACAGTAGAATTAGAGTCAACGGATGCAGGTACTAGGTTGATCTTTACAGAACAAGGAACTTTCCTCGATGGTCACGATACACCGGAACAGCGTGAACATGGTACGAAGGCCATGCTCGACACTCTCGGAGAGGTATTGAGGAACGAATCGAATTAAAAGTGGAGGCCGAGATGAGAAAAGTTATTTTATTCATTCATACTTCACTGGATGGCTATATTTCCGGTCCAAATGGAGAAATGGATTGGATCATTTATGATGAAGCATTGCAGAGTTATGCCTCGGACTTACATAGCACCGTTGACACTGTTTTATACGGGCGCGTTACGTATCAAATGATGGCAGGCTTTTGGCCAAATCTACCTGAAAGTCTACTAGAGTCGAAGTACCACGTTGAGCAAGCTCGATGGCTGGAGGATGCTACGAAAATCGTCTTTTCCCAAAGCCTTGAAAAGGTTGAATGGAAGAACTCAAGGTTGATCAAAGAAAACATTCCGGAGCAGATCTCTACACTCAAACAACAGCCCGGAAACGACATCATAATTATCGGTAGTGGTAGGGTTTCCCACTACCTCATGCAAAAAGGATTAATTGATGAGTATCGGATTAACGTTAATCCTGTTGTACTAGGTGGTGGAATACCGTTATTTAAAGACGTCTCGCATAGAATCAATCTTAAACTTGAAAAAACAATCCCTTTTCATACAGGGATTATTGGTCTAGTCTACCAAGCTATAAGATGAGTATTTGAGAAAATTCATAAAACGATAGCACAATAACAACAGGCTGCCGGCTTATTCGGCAGCCTGTTGAAGTAACGGGAGAATAACTTGGATGAAAATTCGGCTGTTCAGCCGTTGAAATAGTGCCCCTCTTCGAGGTCAGGGATCAATGCGGAGTGCACCGTCTGCCATCCAGGCGTTCCTGAGTTAGTGCGCTCGACGTCGGATTGTCTGTCTACGCGGCGAAGTATAGCCTACCTGCCGACTCAGATCAAAAATAACTATAGCCATACTCTCCATTGATCACCAAATCAAGTTCACGGTATGGTGAATGAGAGCTCTTTAATATCGTGAGAGGGTGGTGGTCAGGTTGATGTTTAGAGAATGCCATATGCATGAAGTGCAGCATCTCATTCAAGAATATGTTCGTACGCTATCTTCGCCTTTTGATTCTTTTTTGGAGGAGCATATTCGCGGGTCTGCTTTTTATTTGATTATAGATGGATTAGAAGAAGTCGGCTATTATGCGATTCACAACGATCAGCTGCTTTCTCAATTTTTCATCCGGCCATTCTATCAAAAGCATGCTCAAGAGCTTTTAGATCAAGTGATTGCAAAGCATGCTGTAAAGTCTCTATTCGTTCCAACCTGTGACGAACTATTCGTTAGTCTAGCTTTAGATAAGGATTTTACGATAACGAAGCAGGCTTATTTTTTTCAAGATAGTCGGGTGAAAATACCGGAGGATAACGCATTCGATGGTGATATTTTCGCTATTGCTAGTTTAGATGAACTTTTACAAATCCAGCAGACTTGCGGGGATTTTCTCGATCATTATGCTAGAAGGATTGAGAACGGAGAAATATTCACGTATTATCGCGGGTCCGACTTACTTGGTATCGGCGTTCTTGAAAAAAGCAGCATGCTCGTGGGAATGGCGAGTATAGGCATGTTTACGAATGAATCCTATCGAAAACAAGGCATTGGGCGTAGCATCATTTTGAAATTAAAAGCGTGGTGTTATGAGAGCGATTTAACACCGATCTGCGGATGCTGGTATTACAATGAGGCGTCCAAACGGACGTTAGAAAGTGCGGGCATGTTTACCAGAACCAGGTTGTTAAACGTAAAGGTGACGCCTCGTTAACACTTGGTTGAGAGAATTTCTACGGTTAAAGAATCATTTTACCGATAAGGTACAAAAACGCGCGGCTAGAAACGATCTGACTAGCGCCGAAGTCTAACTGCTCGAAAGGAGGCATCGCGCGCAAGGGTGGACGATCGGCAATTGGGGCAATATGGTATAATGGGCTTGAATCGGGAGACAAGGGAGGAATATGTGATGAAGCTTATCGACTTAAGCGTGCCGATTAGTCCACGCATCCGCGAGCCTCTACCGGCGAAGATCGAGTATGCGAACCATGAGGCCGGTGCACTGCAAGCGGCGGCAGCACTCGGGCTTAAGCAGGAAGATTTTCCGGAAAGCAAAGCATGGGCGACGGAAACGGTAACCCTGAATACGCATGCGGGTACTCATATCGACGCGCCATGGCATTACTGGCCGACTTCGGAAGGGAAGCAGGCAAGAACGATTGACGAACTGCCGCTCGAATGGTTTTATTCCGACGGTGTAGTACTCGATTTCAGCACGAAACAGCCAGGTTACGAGATTACGACGGACGATCTGAAAGCCGAGTTGAAACGGATCGAGTATACATTGAAACCGTACGATATTGTACTCATCCGGAGCGATGCGGACAAACGGTTGTACCACGAACATTATGCGTTTCTACACGCCGGGGTATCTGCCGAAGCTACGCTTTGGCTACTGGATCAAGGCGTCAAGGTAGTTGGTACTGACGGCTGGGGCTGGGATATCCCGCTCAACCTGCAAGCTGAAGCGTACAAAAAGCAGCCAAGGGACGGCGTCCTGTGGGCAGCGCATTATGTCGGCAAGGACCGGGAATATTGCCAGATCGAGAAACTTGCCAATTTGGAAAAAATTCCGAAGCCGTTCGGCTTCAAAGTATGCTGCTTTCCGATCAAAGTGGAAAAGGCGAGTGCGGGCTGGACACGTCCGGTCGCAATCGTGGAGGAATGAGACAGAAAGAGTGCTACAGCTCCTACTATTTCAAATCCAAAAATTATAGCCGACCCGGCAGGTGATTTCGGCTCTGCTGACGGGCTCTGGACCCGGCGGCTGCATTGTCACTAATACGAAACCCCCGCTGCCAGCACTTTTGCAGGCAGCGGGGGTTCTGTTTTGTCCGTGTGGCCAGGTCCTGGGGTGAGAATAAGGCAGTTAAACTTCGTCAGAAGGCGGTTCCCTTTGAGCTGTCTTTTTCTTTTTTTGTGAGCGCACAATAGTTTTTACAGTGAGAGTTGTTCGGTCTCTGGCGGTGAAGTCTTATGAAAGCCCGACACAAGGACACTGAAAGGTATGAAGGAACTTGCGAAGGGAACATTAGTGAGTGAGGAAACAGATTTGCGTAATTAATTTAATGACATTTCAACTTTTTCCTAGAAAGGAATGATCAGGATGATGCATGCAGAATGAACTGGTGGAAGCTCGGTTTGGCGTTCTCCTTGATCTTCTCGCTACCGCTTCCTGTTTCGTCCTTCGGCAAGACGGACGATTCGATTCAAACGTTCTATCAGAGCTCCAAATCAGGTAAGCTCATCAACTTCGTCGGCGATAGTACGACAGAAGCGGCGCAGGGACTATATGAACAGCTGGCACAGATTTATGGGGCTCCCGGAGGCGTTCTGGAAGGGGCACGAATCCGCAACCGTGGCTCCAGCGGTAATACACTGCATAATTTTGTTAACCAAATCGCTACCCACGGCAACACTCTCGACAATGTGATTCAAGACCAGGCAGACTTGTATGTCATTTCTTATGGAATCAACGACATTCGAGAAAGCAGCCCTAAGCAAATTAAAGCTGATCTGAAGCTCGTCGTGGACAGGCTCTTGAATGAAACGCACGGTGGGGTGCTGCTGCGCATACCGAATCCATTCTTGTCAGTGAATCACTGGAGCTATATTCATCTAGATATTGAGAACGCGCAGCTTTACTCCGATCAACTTTGGGACGTGTATCAAAGCTTCCGAGACTATGATCCTCGCGTCGATATTCTCGATATCCCCAGCCTCGTATTTGGACGTCAGGTTCGGCCGGAACATCCTTTCATGCAGGATACAATCCATCCGAATGAATCTGGTTACCGGGCGATCGCCGATGCAGTCGCTCAGAAAATATCCGGCCAGCTGGTCAAGCCGAATTCAGAGGCTTTAAAACTAAATTGACTGTTTCGCTAACGGAAAACGAGCGAAATTGTTAATAACGAATAGTACCAATAAAGTTGCAAAAGCCGCTGTTAAGGCGGCTTTTTAATATAATAATGGAAAATATGGGTGGAAGGGGGTCTTCAGAATGAGGTCTATTGATAACAATTGGCATAGAGCGGATGTATTTTAGGAAAATTTAAATAGAATGGGGTCACATACATAATTAATAAATTGCCGGTTATCAAGTAGGAGCTTACCATTGCTGGAGGACCAAAGGGCGAAGTGTCTATATCTGTTTATCGACCTCAGTTAGCTGAGCTTGAATCAGCAGCATCGCCGCGTTATAAAAATTGTCACTATCCGAATCAGGTTTATGGAGATAGTTTTCCACGAATGCGCCACTGTACAGCATTTCCAATTGGGCAGCCAATGCTTCCGGATTTCTGGCACCGGCTAGGCGGGCAATTTGTGCGATTGTACCTTCTTTTTCTATTCGGCATTTCAATGCTGCCTGGTGACCGAGATGCGCGGTATCGGGGAACTTAAGCAGCGTATTCGTAAAGGGACACCCGCGGTAATCAGGTTTCCGTATGCTCTCCGACAACCTTTTAACCAAATGATATAACTGCTTGACTGGCTTATTAGGATATTGATTCTTTGTTTGCTCCAGTTTTGCGAGGTTTCTCTGATGACGGAGTTCCAGAAAGGCAACCACAAGCAAATATATAAATCGATAAATAATACGCAACAGATCTATGATTTGTATCAAGTGGAGCGGTCAGGCTTTTTGCAAAGCAGTACAGTCATGCAGCATGAGGCTACATAACAAAACTGTTTAAATAAGAAGAAGGTAATTCAGAAAGTATCTAATTTAAGAAGATTGCTCGAATATAATTGCAAAGCGTTTCTTATCGGAGGAAACATGATGTGGAATTGGATCGGAACTATAATTTGTTGGATTATTGCTTTTGTAGCAATCGCTTATAGTTTTTATCTTACGAAAGAAGTGCATAAAAAGAAGAGCATTGTTGATTATGCAGTTATGCCAAGTTTTTTTAACATTTCATCTGATACTTTTATAGGCTGGGTTTTCGGTGTTATTGCTGGAATAATATTTGGCATATTTGTAGGGTTATTCTTCAAAATATTGCCTTGGTGGTTGGCAAGAGGTATTCATTTTGCTATCGGAATTGGATTTTTTGTATTAGGGATTTATTTGTTATATATTCAGTAATTGCAAACATTACAGGCTATAAAGGATTCAATCTCGTGGGTTGAGTAGGAAGCATATCATAACATCCGTAGAGAATAGCCTCCGCCGTCTAAAAACGGACTATCTCGACTTCTATCAAGCTCATCAATTTGACCCAAGCACACCTATGGATGAGGCGAAACTATTGCTCAATAAACAATAGGAGAAGGCTGCCGAAATGAATAGATCGGCAGCCTTCTCTGCTCCCTCGGGCAGGATTTTACAGGGCAGGCACTAGTTCGCCCAGAAATCGACGGGTCCAAGTGGAGTCAACTACGCCTTTTAAAGTTTACATCCGTTTCGTCTACAATTGCCACAGCAAATCCCCGTCTTATTAAAAAGTTTTCGCCGTTTCAACAGCCAGTTGAATGGCGTCTTCGATTATTTTCTCCCTCAGTTTCGGAGACTTGTTATGGCCTTCAGCAATAACCTTCGTTATTTCTCGAATACCGAATAATTGTAAATTCCTTACTACAAAATTGACCGCCATTTCTGATGAAGCTGCCTCTCCCTCTGAATAGTAACCTCCTCGAGCATTTAATAACGCCACCTTTTTTCCAGTTGCCAATCCGACGGGACCATCCGGTGTATATTTAAAGGTGGTTCCAGCACGATTCAAATAATCGATATACGTATGCAAGACTGCAGGAACGGCAAGATTCCAAAGTGGAAAACCGATGACAATCTTGTCCGCGGCCAAAAATTGATCCAGGTATTTGGTTGCAATATCTGTTACCTGCTTTTCCTCAGGAGTGATAGGCATGCCCTGACTGAATTTAAATGCTCCGTTAATCATGGTAGCATCCAAGTAAGGCAGGTGCGCTTGAAATAAATCAAGCTCAGTCACCTGATCTTCAGGATGGGAATCCACATAACTTTTCAAAAAGGCTTCATACAATTTAACACTTACCGCTTGTTCTACTGGACGATTATTTGCTTTTACGAATAAAACCTTGCTCATTCCCGTCTCCCACCTTTTTTGAATTTTTGCTTTCGATCCCAGTTTAATCCCTTCCATTAGTGTCAGAGTCAATACCTGCTCATTCAAGAGGGCAATGTAAACAAATGTATACGACAAGTAATAACTAGTCTCTTTGCATCGCGAGACAAGTTTCTTAATGTAATAGGTACAGACACTGCTATTAGCTTATACTGTGATTTTGTTGCGGAAAGGAGGAAGGTTCACCGTAATAAGTTTGAAACGAACAACAAGTGAATGAGGTTTAATGGTTATTTACTCATGAAGGGAGCAAGGATAATATGAGGATACAAAAGAAATGGGCAGCCGTGACCGTCATAGCCGTTATGTTATTGTCCGTGGTACCGGTATCGCAAGCGGAACAAGATCAGCCCGCACGTGCAATTCGGAATCTTGCGCTGGGTATGGATTATCAATGGTCGGAACAGCCTGAAGCAACTCATCCTGACGGCAGCAAGAAGCTGACGGATGGGATTCATGGCGCACTAAATATGTCAGATCCGGCATGGGTAGGACATGTATTGAAAATGACCCGCGAAGTTGTTTTCGATCTGGGGCAGCCAAAATCGATTTCGAAAATCAATGCCCGGTTTTTGCAGGATTGGCCAACGAATTCGGCTCTTGTCCCGCTCACGGTTTCCATGTACGTCTCTGACGACAACGTGAATTGGGGACTGCTTTCAAACAATGCAACGCAGCTTTTGTGGGGAGACGGACCGCCAAGAGACGAGACGTATACGTGGGATGGCAACAGAGACGGTATTAAAAGCAAACCGGGCGCACAGATGGCTTATGCACGTTATGTGAAAGTGACCTTCTCCATGCACCCAAGAGCGTGGACGCTGATTGACGAGATCGAGATTATGGGTGCGGATAGAAAGCTTGCCGGAGCGGAAGTTATTCCTGCTGAACCCGTCGGTTATTTGCAGGCGGGAGAAGCGACAGCCGGAATCCGCAATCTCGGATTGCTCTATAACGGTTATTATGACGGAGGAAAAGGCGACTGGAGCAAGCAACGAATTATTCCCAACATTAGCTATGTGAACAAGTCCGGCGAGCCGGTGGATTGGATGTTTGACGGTGTTCTTTATTTGGGCTTAAATACGCCGGAAGGCCATGGATTTAATGGAAGCGCTAACATGAGCGACTGGACTTGGTATCTGAACAAAACTTTTGCTAACAACGGCGATATGGATCAGTTGAATGCAGCAACAGTCGAAGTAGGCGCGAAACTCAATCAGACGGACCACAAAACCAAAGTCGTCCTGATGATTCCGGATCCGGGCGAGTATATGAGCAACTTTGGAGATGTCGATGGCGATGGCGTCGTTGAAGACTTCAGAGAGTCGATCGGAACAGACAAAGCGCTTCAAAACCGGGCAAAGGCCGTTCAGTGGTATGTCAATCAGGCGCAGCAAAAATGGGCTGAAAAAAATTATTCAAACCTTGAGCTTGTCGGCATGTACTGGTTAGAGGAACAAATCAGTACCTCTTCTACCGGTCCCGCTACGGTTAAGCTGGCAAACGATATCGTTCATGCTAAAAATTTGAAGTCCTTCTGGATTCCTCACTCCCTGGCTTACAAAGCTTATATGTGGAAGGATGTAGGGTTTGATGCCGTAGCGTTCCAGCCTAACTATTTCTTCGGAGAATTGGGGTACGACAAGCTTAAAGACGCTTCCAATATTGCCAAACAATACGGAATGACGAATGAGCTTGAATTCGATGACCGTATGGTGAATGACGGCGTATTCCGCGAACGCTTTGTTGATTATTTGAACAGCGGCGTAGAAACGGGGTTGGTACAGCCAACCATTTTTAAAGCCTATTACCAAGGAAACAATGCCGTGTACGATACTGCGGTAAGCGGGGCGCCTTCAACGCGCATCATGTACGACTGGCTGAATCAGTTTGTCAAAGGCACTTATCAAGTCCATAACGAAGCTCCTCCTGAGGC
Organism: Paenibacillus andongensis; assembly: GCF_025369935.1. Lineage (NCBI taxonomy): Bacteria > Bacillati > Bacillota > Bacilli > Caryophanales > Paenibacillaceae > Paenibacillus > Paenibacillus andongensis. The sequence goes on from NZ_CP104467.1 coordinate 1,357,709, forward strand.
TGATGTCAAAATGAACGGACAAGCGCTGCAAAGCGGCGTCGTTGTGCCGGATACGGAGAAAGTCCAATTCACATGGTCGATCAAAAATGATGATGGAAGCGGTCTCGCTCAAGTAACCGCCAAATTCGACGGCAAGCCGTACACGGCTGGCACAGAAATTAGTCTTGCAGGAAAAGCAGGCAAACATGAACTGGCCGTCACGGTAGCGGCAACAAAAACAAAGACGACGACTTATGTGATCCAAGCAGGCATGAATGCTTCCAGCATGCTCAAGCTGGTCGGAGATTTCAAGGCAAATAATCAAATCTCGAGTGCTGACGGCGCTCGCGCCCTGAGCAATCATTTGGAAATGATGAAGCGCTTTGAAGGCAAAGATGCAGCCGAGGTATCCAAATACCTCAAAGGCTTCAATGCGACGCTCGATCAGCTCAAGAATGAGCAAGGTATTTCTGTAGGAGCTTACAATACATTGAAAGAAGGCGTCTACGTTCTTGTTGGAAGCTTGGCGCAGGATAAGCCTGCCGAAGCCTCCTCGATTGAAGCATCGAGTTTAGCGCCCGGAAAAGCTGTCGACGGCTTTCCGGCCACACGCTGGTCGAGTATTTCGGTTGACAATACATGGTTCCAGGTCGATCTTGGCGAAGCGAACGAGATGGATACGGTACGTATCGACTGGGAGTATGCCCGTGCCAAAACTTACAAGCTGCTTGTGTCTGACGATAAGGTGAATTGGAAGAGCGTCATCGCGGAAAATAACGGGATCATCAACGCGCAAGACGGCAAAAATACCATTCTGTTCGAGCCGGTTAAGGCAAGATATCTCAAGTTCCAAGGCATCCGAAGAGAGACTGACTATGGCTATTCCTTCTATGAATTCGGCGTATACAATCTTGCGAAGAAAGTAACGATTCAAACCATTGATGGGCTTAAAGCGGCGGTAGATGTACCAACCAAAAAAGTAACCATCAATGGCTTGGCCATGAATGGCAAACTTACGGATGTGAATGTGAAAGTGCTTGATCCGCATGGCAAGCTTCAATACGAGGGCAAGACAACCGTTACGGAGGCGGGCGACTTCCAGATTGCATTTACGCTTAACGGCAATGTTGAAGGAATCTATGAAGCTCAGCTGGCAACGAACGCTATGATCGAACCGGTAAAAGTTACGTTCGAGTATAAGAAAGCGGCTGGAGGCGACCAAACTCCTCCGGTCACAAAGGCTATTATCTCGCCGGAACAGCCGAACGGACAGAATGGCTGGTATAAGCAGCCTGTTACAGTGAGCTTAACGGCTAAGGATGCGACGTCAAGCGTAACGCAAACCGTATACAGCCTGGATGGCGGAACGACATGGCTGGCATATTCGGCACCCATATTCTTTGATAAGGACGGCAAGTACAGCGTTAGCTACAGATCGACGGATCTTGAAGGAAATGCGGAAGTGCCCAAAACGATTAGCTTTAACATCGACGGTACCGCTCCCGTCATTGCTGTCGCCGTACCGCTCGAAGGAACGTACGCAAGCGCTGAGGATTTAACGCCGCAATTTACGGCAACCGACAGTGTATCTGGAATTGACGGAGCGTTGACGGTTGCGATGTTGGACGGGAAGCCAGTGCAGACTGGAACGGCGATTGCCTTGTACGCTTTGGAACCCGGAACACATGAATTTACGGTTACGGCCAGCGATTTGGCGGGCAACACGACAAGCAGAACGGTCCGGTTTCAAACCGCAGCAAGCCTGGATAGCTTAATGCTGCTCGTGAAACGGTTCAAAAGCAGCGGGTGGATCGACAATAAAGGGATAGAAACAAGCTTGCTTAAAAAGCTCGAAGCAGGAAATGTAAAAAGCTTCATTCATGAGGTGGAGGCGCAAGCCGGCAAGCATATATCGAACGAGGCGGCAAAAATACTGCTTCGCGATGCCTGGACACTGTAAACAGCATATAACATGACTGAAAAGCGGGCCTACTTCAAACTAAGGGGTCTGCTTTTCAACCTGTATCGTTCTTCGATCGATAATCAAACATAATTTGAAGTTCAAGATGTTTATCAAGGAGGAAAAAATGAAAAGGAAATTCATTCCTATTTTGTTGTTGCTGATGCTTCTATTTACACTGCTTTATCCTGCACTCTCGATGCAGGTTCATGTTGCTGCTGCTGAGGGACTAACGGACATCGTTTCCCAAAAGCTTCCAATTACCCAGTCTGTAAATGAATCCGTTTACGGAGGCAGCGTCTCGCTATCTGAAGGGAGTGCCAACATCGGTATTAATTTGTCGGTACATAAAGCGGTATATGCTTCAGGGAATGAAGTGGACTGGCTTGGTCCGACGAATGCCGTTGATGGCCTTGGAAGTACAAGATGGTCATCCGCATTAAAAGACGATCAATGGTTCTATGTGGACCTTGGAGAAGAATTCGTCATAAACCGGGTGGTCATTAAATGGCAGACCGCCGCCAGCAAGTATAAATTATTGGTTTCAAACGATGCGGTTAATTGGTCCAATGTACTGGGCGACACCGAAATTGTGTGCAAAGGAGGGACGGAAACCACCGATTTTGATGATGTCAAAACCAGATATGTTAAATTTCAAGGTGTACAAAGGGCTCCGGTAGATGGAATCTTTTACGGGTATTCCTTCTTCGAATTCGAGGTGTATAATGCCGGCGATTTGCCTAAAATCGTGAAAGGCATTACACAAATATCGCCAATCGCTAAGGGTCAAACGGAGATCGTTATGCCGAATGTACCCCAAGATTATAAGGTCTCTGTATATGGCAGCGACAAATTGCCTGTCATCGATAAAGCAGGCAAAATCCACTCGCCGCTCGTTGATGCTAAAGTGAATCTCCTTTTCCAAGTTGAAAAGGTGAACAATCCTGATGAGAAGGGCATTTCCGGTAGCGTGCTCGTCACGGTTCCCGGCCAATATACGCAAACAAATGACCTGAACAAGGAGCCAATGGTCATACCGTCACTGAGAGAATGGTATGGCGGAAGCGGGTATTATACCCTGACAAATACTTCGAGAATCGTTGTAAATCCGGCATATAAAGCGGTCTTGCAAAAGTCGGCGGAGCAAACAAAGGAAGATTTGAAGGATATTGGCAAGTTCGATCTGGAAATTGTTTATGGTGCTCCGCAATCGGGAGACATTTATTTGTCCATAGACGATACATTAACTTGGCTTGGAAAAGAAGGTTATCTCTTTGATGTGAACGATTATGTATCGATTACATCGCTTGACGTGACGGGCGTATTCTTCGGGACGAGATCCGCTCTTCAAATCTTGAAGCAAGACGGAAATCATGTCCGGATCCCGAAAGGAACAGCAAGGGATTATCCCAAATATGAAACACGCGGACTCATGATCGACGTCGCCAGAAAGTTCTATACAATCGATTTCTTGAGAGACTATGTCAAGTTGTTGTCCTGGTACAAGATGAACCAATTCCAAATTCATTTGAATGACGATGTGGGGACTCCGTTCGAAGATGGTGCGCTAAGTGCATTTCGTTTGCAGAGTACGGCTTACCCCGGACTTACAAGCAAAACCGGATCTTACACGAAGGACGAGTTTAGAAGCCTTCAACAGCTTGGCATGGATTACGGCGTTAATGTCATACCGGAAATTGATACGCCGGGACATTCGAGGGCGTTTACCGCTTTCGATCCGACTTTGGGAACAGGGCCTCATCTGGATATTACAAAGCCCAAAACCGTAGATTTTGTAAAAAGTCTGTTCGATGAATATTTGGATGGCAACAACCCAACCTTTATCGGTCCCGATGTCCATATCGGTACGGACGAATATTGGGGAAGTGATAAAGAGGTATTTCGCGGGTACATGGATACGCTGATCAACCATATGAACAGCAAAGGCAAACATCCGCATATATGGGGTGGAATGACGGAATATGGCGGCGTAACTCCAGTTAGCAACCATGCAACGATGGATATTTGGCATGTGCCTTACGGAGACGCCAGGCAAGCGATCGATCTTGGATACGATATTCTTAACACGGAGAACAGTTACATGTATCTTGTACCAAGGCTGTACAAAGACTATATGGACACTAAATTTATGTATAATAATTGGGAACCGAATGTATTTTCAAATACGACTTTGCCATTTGGACATCCAAAGCTAAAAGGCGCAATGCTTGCGTTATGGAATGATATCTCGGATGCAAGCGGATTATCCATGGACGATTCCCATGACAGAATGTTTCCTGCCATGCAGGTGTTATCCGAAAAGATGTGGACGGGAAAAAGAGAAGACAGCGACTATAATTCCTATGCAAACGCGGCATCTCTGGTCGGAGAAGCACCGAATGCCAACGTCTCCCATAAGCTTCAAGTAAAAAATCAAGATGGAAATGTGATCAAGTACCTTTTTGAAAACGGCTTTGCTGATTCTTCAGGGAACGGCTACGATGGGATTGGTAAGAACGTAACGATCACAGATGGAAAATATGGAAAGGGCATGCGATTCGGCGGGGGAGAGAGCTACATCCAAACGCCATTGCAGTCCTTAGGGTTCGGATGGACCGTTTCCATGTGGGTCAAACCGGATGCCGACAACCCGGATGACGCGGTGCTTATGGAATCGCCTGTCGGTCAATTGAAGCTAAAGCAAGGAAATAGCGGGCAATTAGGATTTACCAAAGAGCACTATCATAGTTCCTTTCAATACAAAGTTCCGGCAGGGCAATGGACTCACTTGCTGCTGACAGGAGACAATAAAGGCGTATCTCTTTATGTGAATGGAAATGAGTACGTTGAAAAATTATGGGTAACAAACGGTTCGTCACCACGTATAGATACGATGGTGCTGCCGATTGAACAAATTGGCAGTGCAACGCATTCTTTTAAAGGTGTCATCGATAATTTGATTGTTTTGAATAGGGTTACAAGTTTTGACGGTATGAATTTGGCACTAAACAAGCACGCGGAATCATCGGCTCCAGAGGCTCCTCATTTATCTGCGGATCAGGCTGTGGATGGGAATATGGGTACGAGATGGGCGAGTGAGTATACGGACAATACTTGGTTCTCAGTGGATCTTGGCGGACAACAAGATATCAACAGCGTCGTGATCAAATGGGAACCCGCCTTTGCCAAGACGTATAAAATATTCGTTTCCGGAGATGGCGAACATTGGACGAATGTAAGGCCTAACGATGGGACGATAGTCGGTCATGGCGGTGTGGAGACGATTATGTTTGACACCGTAAAGGCTAGATATGTGAAGTTCCAAGGAATCGAGCGAGGTACGCAATACGGGTATTCCATTTTTGAATTTGAAGTGTATGGACCGGGCCTTTTGGGCAGCTACTTGGAATTGATCAAAAAGGCCGAAAGCTTGCTTGAAACGGGAAAAGGAGACAGTAGTCTGAGAAGCCAATTGCAAGATTGGTTAATCCATTTCCCTTATGCCTACGAAAGTTCGATTAGTCCGCTTCAGCAGTTGATTACTCTGTTGAAGGAATCAATAGACCAGGAATCTGATACAACGCTTCCGGTGACAACGGTATCCCTATCGCCTGCTGAGCCGGACGGACAGCAAGGATGGCATATCCATCCTGTGACCGTAACTTTGTCCGCCCAAGATGAAAATTCCGAAATCACTAGGACGGAGTATAGCTTGAACGCTGGGGTAAACTGGCAGGCATTTACGAACCCGATCAACCTTAGAACAGACGGAACATACGAGCTTCAATATCGATCCGTAGATAAAGCCGGCAATGTTGAGGCTGTGAAGTCCATCGTGCTAAAAGTCGATCAAACGGCACCCACCCTGGCTGTAACCGTGAATGGCGCTCCTCTCTCAGAAGGGGCCGAATTTCAGGACAGCGAGTCGATTGCACTAGATTTGCACGCATCCGATAATTTATCTGGCGTTGTCAAGCAAACGATCACCGTGGACGGTAAGCCGTATTTACCCGGCATGTCGCTGCATTTGGCTGGCCAGTTGGGAACACGAATGATTCAAATTGCAGTGTCGGATCAGGCTGGCAACGTATCGCAAGCGATGACTCCTATTGTAGTCACAACAAGTGTCGCTTCGATGGAGCGGCTGCTGGAATATTATTATACTTCCAGTGATTTAAGCGGATCGCTCAAGGATAAGCTTTCTGAGAGTTTGAAGAATGCCCAGAAGCATGCCAATAAAGACAAGTTTAAAAATGCCGCCGAAGCGATGAAAGATTTTGTGAAGAAAATAAATAAATCGTCCAAGAAGGAGTTTATTTCCGAAGGTGCACAAAGAGCTTTAGTGGCCGATGCAAACTCCTTAATCCAAACCTGGTTAGGGAACGAAAGCGATCAGGATCAGGATTAAGAAAGCCAATAAGAACACCCATCGAAAGTTTATTTAGAAGTGATAAGAGCCTCTTTCCGATAAATCGAGAAAGGGGCTCTTCATCATGAACATTGAATAAGTTGTGAATTTAACAATTTAAAGTAAGAGCATTTCTTTGTAATGAGAAATGCTTTTTATTTTTGTCAAAATTAAAAAGGAATGAAAATAACAATAATGATATGTTTAAAAACGAAATTAATTTATTGTAAAACGATAAATAATATGTTAAAGTCATTAATGGGTATTTTAGTGACAAGTACCGTTGCAACTTTTGTAAGTGTTCTTCAAAAACCAATGAAAAATTTCCTAGAAAAAAATGAAATAAAAATGTGAGGTGTTTATTTTGAGAGAAGTCACTACATTGTTTTTAAAAATAGCTCTTATTATTATAGGACTACCGGTTCTTGCTTTATGTATATTTTTAGTGCCCCATATGGCGAATTTCGCAGCAAATTTGTATCCAAATATTGCCACAATGAAATATCTCGTTTTCATCGTTATGTATGGAGCGGCCGTGCCTTTTTACTTTGCTCTCTATCAGGCTTTCAATCTTTTACGGTACATTGACAAGAACACAGCGTTCTCGGAATTATCTGTAAAGGCGTTAAAGAACATAAAGTGCTGTGCGATTACAATCAGTGGTTTGTATGTATTAGGTTTGCCACTCTTTCGTTTTATAGCGAAGAAAGTTGACCCTCCTATTGGATTAATGGGACTCATCATCATTTTTGCTTCGTTGGTTATCGCCGTTTTTGCTGCTATCCTCCAACGGCTTCTACAAGAAGCCATTAACATAAAATCAGAAAATGATTTGACGGTCTGAGGTGGAGGATATGACAATTATTATTAATATTGATGTGATGTTAGCAAAACGAAAAATGAGTGTAACGGAGCTTGCGGAGAGGGTTGGAATTACTATGGCCAATATTTCCATTCTGAAAAATGGGAAAGCAAAAGCGGTTCGTTTTTCAACATTAGAAGCGATATGTAAGACTTTGGATTGTCAGCCAGGTGATATTTTGGAGTACAAAAGCGACGAAGACACTCAATAAAAACAGACAACTAATTTATTTAACTCTAAACGGAAAACGATAGTGTAATAAAAGAGAAGTTCTATTCAAAGAAACCAACTCCATTGTCAGGAGTGGTTTTCACTTTATATACTGATGTAGATATTATGGTCAAATTGTACTTTGTGCTTAGATACATTACGGTGAACCGTACCATAGGTACCGGCAAGATTTTAGGCACATTTTTCAGCAATAAAGAAACTCGCCGTTAATGCGGCGAGTTTTGTTCTTCATATGTCAATGTTAAGTCAAAGCAACTGTAAATCGATTTTTCCGGCACCTGCGTAATTGAAGACCCTTTTTCATTTTGTTGTGGTCATTCAATTAGGTTTTTCGTTGCCTGATACAGCTTTTCCGCGTATACGTCTATTTCGTCTCGGGACATGCGTAAGCGGGCCACAGAAGTACCATAGCCGATTTCCATTTTATCCTCAGCTAAATCGTTGAAAATCCCATCCGAGAAAGCATCTAGCGGTTCTCCTTGCGTATGCAATCCTGCCCCTCCTAAATATGTATTTACCGCTGGAGGAGCAACTTCAATGACTTTGACAGCTGTTTCGGAAAGCTGGTGTCTTAGGCTTATGGTGAATGAATGAAGCGCTGCTTTGGTTGCTGAATAAATCGGAGCAATAGCAAACGGTGTAAACGCCAGTCCGGATGTGACGTTAATGATCGCCGCTGTTTCTTTTGCTGCAAAATAAGGAGCGAAGAGCATGGACAGATGGCAAGGGGCTTCAAGATTCGTAGTAATTTCTTTACTGAAATAGCTCCAATTGTCTCTCGCATCCGCTTTAAGCACATTATAGCGCAGCTGAATGCCGGCATTATTCACCAACACGTTCACGTCCGGAAAGTTCGCAGCTACCCAGTCAAACAACGCTACCCGCTCGGATTCCATTTCCAAATCGCATACATGAGTGATAAGATTGGGAACTTTATCTTTCGCCTGTTGAAGTACATTTTCGCGTCGGCCGCAAACAATTACTTTATTCCCGGCTTTTATAAATCTTTCTGCAAACGCCAGCCCGATTCCAGAGCCTCCTCCGGTAATCAGGATTGTATTTCCTATAAGCTTCACGGTCGTTCCTCCTCAATTTGTTTGATATAGCGATCAATTTTTGCATCAATTCCCGGCAAGTATTCGGTCAACAATGCAATCTCATCCAGCACTCTTTGCTTATGTTTCTTCATCATGTCAAGCCGGCTTTCAATAGTGGCTTCTCCTTCCACGATCCATTCCATATACTGCCGAATGCTGCTTATTGGCATGTGCGTGTTTTTTAAGCAAATAATAGCTTGAAGGAGCGCCATTTGACGTTCCGAAAATAAGCGCCTGCCCGCATCATCACGCTCGATTAGCGGCAGCATTCTTTTTTTTCATAATAACGCAATGTTGATTCTGGAATATTGTATTTGGCTGAAGCTTCGCCGATGGAATAATACTTCATTTGGAGGCCTCCAAGTTCTTACATTTGATTGTCGACATGACTAATCATAAGACTTAAACTATGGTTTAAGTCAACAGGGAAGTTTCATGAGGGAACTTGCCGTTACAGGCAGCGCGGTGAAGCGTATCACAAGTAGGGCGAATTCACTGTGGAAGATGAGGTCAAGGTGAAGGAAGAAACAGCACCTCGTGAATGACTCTACTGGTTGCAATATTTGGTGTGAAGCGGAGCAATCAAGTTTCACACATGATTTTCAACGTACAACTTCCGTATTGTACTTTTTCATTGCCTCACCGATTGTTTTGGGATTGAGATTTCCTTGCTTGACCAACTCAGCGATGTCCTCAAAATAGTGCACGTACTGGTACGGAGTGAGTGTGGTGAGGAAACGGGCAGGTGTGTCGGTCGGATTGCGAAACGTATGAGCAACGCCAATTGGGACAATGATCGTGTCTCCTCTTGTTAGTCTTACCGCACTGTCATCTACGAAAAATTCAAGTTCTCCATCGAGAACATAAAAGATTTCCTCATGAGCGTGATGAACGTGTGGGGGCGGGGTAGTTGATCGCTACGGCGAGATGGTTGTCATTGTGCCTTCACTTATCATTACAATTTGTGCATTGATTGTCCTGAGCCTCTCGACCGGATTGATCGGCGTCCTGGTATCGGCTTCGGTTCCGCGCAAGCGGCTTTTCAATCGGCGACGATACTTCTGGCCTGTCCGGACCGCAAAGGGGTCGCCAACGCCACGCATAGTGATATAGTTATGAACTGCCGTTTCCATTCTGACTGCATTTAGCAAGATATATGAATCTATGCTAGTGTTTGGGGTTATTCAGGGATTTGCTTTGGGCGGGCTTCCTTCCAGAAGAGATGGAACACAACAGTCTCAGTATACAAATTTACTCGGCAAAAAGGTCAAGAAAGAACTAATAATTTTGTCGACATATTGTTAGTCTCTTTTTTTATATTCCAATATGATGAATGAAATGAGATTTTGAAGCAACTTTAATGAGGCGCAACCAATTAGATAGTGAGGTAGTCGGAGTGGTCTTTATATAATTATAAATATGCCCCTAGAGGATTGTGCTAGGGGCATTTTTAATAAAATCGTTTTTTTTATGATTTAATGCTACTATTTCCTCTGATATCGATCCGATGAGAATGCCGTACGATACAGTAAAAGATGAATACTCATCAGAAATAAGTAAATGGGGTAGGAGTAAAACAATTGATAGCCGTTTTTGTAATGGAATTCTCCAGTCTTTACGCCTAACCATTCGAGCCCGACTGCCATTCCCACCCAAAAGAGAATATAAGTAATCGTCATTATTTCGAACATCCGTGCGCGTTCATACCAATAAATAAACCAATATCCGGATGGCGCATACATTATATAAGAGAACAAGTCAAACAACTCAAATTTCGATTGGTCTCCTAAATCATAAAGGTCAAAAGGCGGTATCTCGATTGTATGATCGAAAACGAGTCCGAATGCGATGCCAATTAGCATATTAAAGGTTATTTGGGCGGGCGAAAATCGACGGGGAAAAAAACATATCGGCAATAAACTAAGTACAATTATCCCGATGACGAACCACTCATTCTCATTAAAATGATTATCATAAACGATATTTTCCATCAACGTATCCACCCTTCCTTTGATGCCATTCGTTGAAAAAGACGCCCTAATAGCAAAGTATACATCATTACAACTATGATCATTATTGACTCCCTTTTGAAATTCCAGCCACTATCGGTAAGCACATGGTTCCATCGGAGCATCGATCCGATGAACATTTGGAAGAGAAACGTATAGACCGAGATTCCCCAACGGATGCCGGCTTTGGAGGTAGTTAGGAATACGTTGGCAAAGGTTAGTAGGACGAAAGTAACGGTGAAGTCATTGTGGAGGATCATGGCTAAGAAGTGGGGGATACTTTTTGTGTTGATTTGGAATAGCTTTAAATTGAAGCTGATAATGGTCAGTTTGTTTGTTAGTATAATTTCAATTGCCATAAACAGAAGGAAGTTGACAAACAAAGGCAACTTATCCGAGAGAGTAATCTGGAGAAGGATAGAGAACCAAGCGAACATGAAAAAAATGACGACTACCAATTTTAAGATATCTTCCCTTCCGTGTAGATATTTGTCTTCTGATTTTCCCCATATACATTCGGATTATGCATTTGAAAAACTGTGTAATGACGTTTTAACATATGTCGTGGTAATATTCTCACTAAATATTGGGTTGTATAGAGCCTAGTCCATGAGTAGCAATGACTCCAACCTCACAGCTGTACGTAGATTTTGAAATTATAGAAAAAAATAAGGATTGCGAACTTAAAGTCTATAAGTTTAGTGACATTATCGAGTACATAAACTTATCGAAATCAAAGGCTATTGCTGTCTTAGAAGAAATTACTTCTGATTCCACACACGACTAAGCTATTGCTGAAATAACGGGCTGGATAATTCCGATGAAAGGCATCCCTAATTAATTTGTGAGTATAATTTTATCAAGGGGATGATTGGATGAGGGAGATATTAGAGGTACTTTTTAAGGTTGCAGGGTATGTGGTTGCTTTCACTGTATCTTTGATTTGGAAGAAAGATAAGAGAAATAAGTAGCCTACATTCATTAAGCTAACGCAGAACATAGTTTAAACAACAAAGCCGCGAAGACAGGACTGTCGGTGATCGGCTGCCTTTCTCAACTGACTGCAGAAAAGTTGAGAAAAGAATACATTTAATTAATATCCGGGCATGATAAAGGGAAAAAGGAAATATTATGATCGGACTTATTATCGCAATTGTCGGTTTTAATCTTATTGCCTTTACAACCAATAAGAGGTTGACAGCAAACCAAATTGTTCATATATGGACATTTACATCGATTTTTCAAGGTACATTCGATTCTTTTGTTGATTTTAAATTTCATGCTTACTGGTATTTTACCAAAGACATTGACTGGAAGGGTGTGCCTGCGCATCTTGCACTGCTTCCTCCCGTTAACATGATATTTTTAAATTGGTATCCGTTCAAAAGTCCATTAAGAGTACAAACATTTTACTTTATCTATTGGGGCATAGGTACCGCCATGTATGAGTTAATTACGTTGCTGCCTGAACCTTGGGGATATCTTCACTACGGGTGGTGGAGATTGTGGTATTCGGTATTATTAAATCCTATCCTACTGTTAATCTTGTTAGGGTATTATAAATGGATAGTTAAGATAGAAAAAAATTATAAATGGTGAAAATAATCAAGTTGAATCATATAAAGAGAAAATTCAAGTTCATTCCGCTAACGCAGAACTATAGCTCAATACGAATAAACGGCAGCTGAATTATGGCTGCCGTTTTCTCAACCGAGGGCCGGGCAAAAATTCTTAATATAACTTATTTATCGTGTCCTGTGTTTTCATTCTATGGGGGCATTTTTTACCTATTTCAGGGTTTGAGTTAATTATAATTAATCTTTCCCTATATTGCAGATGATCTTAATGTTATGATTGCGTTGCTGTAAAAATAAATCGTAACGAGGTGAGGACAATGAAAGCAAAAAAATATACGTCTTATCCTCATGTTGCTTTTTAGTTATTCTTTTACGAATACATTATGCTCTGAGGGCAGGATTCACTCTCAGAGCTTTTATATTTTGGCAGAAGGAACGTTTAAGCTTTCTTGCCGGTCTATGACAGCCACTTACAGAGTGGCTGTTATTTTTTTAGGACAAAGGTTGGTCAAGGCAACAATAGTGGTTTTATTTCACCGCTTTCCAAATATGAAAGGATGATGCTTTATTAAAAGACTCGCTCAATATTTTCGCTCATTACAATCCGGACAGTCATCTTACAGTTTGATTTATGAAGGTTCATACTATGATCAAGGGGGGACGATAAGTGACCCAACCTATTGGAATAATGATGTTGCCTATTACATTGAACGGACACATAAACTCACACTGGATAAACCATGTATCACCATAAAAATACCTTTTGACCGTCTCGGCTTAGATGAAAATAGGGATCAAGTTGTTCTCTCAGATTTTGCATTAAGAGAATGGGTTGATCATATTGAGGCATTAAATAAATTGATTTATAACCGGTCACGTTCTGATAAAGAAAATGGTGCTTTTTATTGTTTTCGTCCAACCAATGTGGTGTTGCAGCGTAATGCATCCTTTGTCGAAGTAATCTCGGAAAAATGGTATTTATGCTTAATGATTACAGTTCAACTTCCATTCAAGAATAATGATAAAGCTATGCGTATGCTCTGCAAAATGCTTCCAAAAGAAGTGGAGGAGTTAATTGCCAAGTTTGATCTCATCAAATTAAATGCTGCCTATGAATTGGTAAAAAAACAAAATATGATTCGCGAATGGCTGAAAGCAAGTAGATATTGTGCGTTTATTGCGAATGGCAGCATTTTGCCAAGAAATAAAGATAACAGCGGGCCACTGGAGGGCGCCTTGCCTTTTACATCCCCGGAAGATGTTGAAGTTGAAATTTGTGGTTTGCGAGGAATGGGAATCAAACATGGTGTGACAGTCATCACCGGCGGTGGTTATTCGGGTAAAAGCACATTGCTGGATGCGCTAAATTCGGGGATTTACAATCACAGCATAGGCGACGGACGAGAATTTGTGATTACAGATCAAAGTGCAATGGAAATATCTGCAGAAGAAGGCCGTTCCATAAAAAATATCAATATTACGCCTTTCATAAAATGGATACCCAATAGTTCGGCTGAACAGTTTTCGACTGACTACGCCTCAGGTTCCACATCTCAAGCCGCAAATATTATGGAGGCAATCAACTTCGGGTGTAAGCTTCTTCTGATTGATGAAGACAGAAGTGCGACGAATTTTATGATTCAAGACATCAAAATGCGTTCATTAATCAAGCATGAACCCATTACACCTTTTACGGAACGTGTCAGGGAGCTTTATGAGGCTGCCCACGTATCTTCCGTTCTTGTTATTGGAGGTAGCGGTGAATTTTTATCCGTTGCCGATCAAATCATCCTGATGGACAATTTTGTGCCAAAAAACGTAACCCAGGAAGCAAAAAAATTATGTGAACACGACAAACCATGCGAACGTATCCCCTTTACAAAATGGGAGATAGAAAGAAACATAACCACCGATCACTTTTCGAGCTATCCACAGGGCAGTGGTACAGAAAAGCTGATGGTTTCAACCATGGGATACATCATGATAGGTGATGAACAAATTGATATCAGAGGGCTTTACAATATCACATCACACGCCCAGCTTGCAGCTATTGCCTTTTTACTTCGAAAAATCGCTATAAGTAATCAGGATCGCCTCATCTTTCTTCATGAAAAGATCAAAAAAGCTCTCGAAGATATGGAGAGAGAAGGAGTGGATATTGTATTTTCTTCCTTTTTTCCTGGTTTCGAAAGATGGCTTGAATTACCAAGAATTAATGAAGTATTATCTGTCATAAACCGAATGAAACATTTGAATTTTATTCAGCTTGAGCCTTCTGAACACCTCTAATTAGGACATAAATAAGATGCTGCAATTAATAACTTATAGAAGAAGGCTGCCGATGCAATGAACGGCAGCCTTCTCAGCTAATCGGCAGTTTCCTGGAATAGCGTTAGAATTTTTCCAACACAATCTTACCTATCGATCTACCTGTTTCCATTTTTTCATGCACGGTACGTAGGTTTTTTGCATTAATTGGTTCTAGGCGTTCAGTTAAAGTGGTTTTTAATTTACCATTATCGATGAAGTCGGCTAGTTCATTCAGCAGCTCGTGTTGTTTGATGATATCTTTGGTATGGAACAATGACCGGGTAAACATAAGCTCCCATACAAACGTCACACTTTTAGCAAACAGCAGGTCCATATCCAAGCTTCCCGTCCAAGAAGCCTTATCTGCAGGAACGATTGAACAAATCTTACCTTGTGGGGCTATGACCTCTGCCATATTCGCAAAATGTTGTACTGTGTCATTTAAGCAAAATATATAATCGACAGTCTCAAATCCAACATTTTTGAGTTGTGAGGCAAAATGGTTATTGTGGTTGATTGTAAAATCGGCTCCTTGGTTTTTGGCCCACTGGATGGACTCTGGGCGTGAAGCAGTACCAATTACAGTTAGACCTGCTAATTTAGCAAGTTGAGTAGCAATCGACCCTACTCCGCCTGCCGCACCGATAATGAGTATGCTCTTATTTTTGTTCTCTTCTACGTTACGATGGATTCCTAAACGATCAAATAAACCCTCCCAGGCAGTAATCGAGGTAAGCGGTAATGCGGCTGCCTGTGCGAAATCCAAACTCTTCGGTTTGTTTCCTACAATTTGTTCATCTACCAAGTGAAATTCACTATTAGCCCCTGGTCGAGCCACACTCCCCGCATAATAGATCTCATCTCCAGGTTTAAACAACTGACATTCAGGTCCAACTTGTTCCACGATCCCAGCTGCATCCCAACCAAGAATTTTGGGTGATTCTTCTTCATAGTTGTTTTTCTCACGCACGCCCAAATCGGCAGGGTTGACAGAAATGGCTTTCACTGCTATTAGTAGATCGCGTCCTGTAGGAACTGGTTTTTCAATATACAGATCAACAAGGCTCTCAGGGTCGGATATAGGGAGATATCGGTAAGCGCCGACTGCTTTCATTTTTTGGTGATTACTCATATTTTTCTTCTTCCTTTCAAGTTGGTATATCGTACGTTTGAATTATATGTTGTATACTTACTTTTAGGAAGTACGCATAATTTTCGTATATAGTATTAAAAATCATACCATTGGAGGGAGATAGGTAATGGGAGATCGAAGAAACAAATACGGTGCTAGTCCAAACATGGCAGGATGTCCTGTGGAGACAACGCTGGATGTCATCGGGGGTAAATGGAAAGGGATCATTCTCTATCATCTCATTGACGGAACGAAAAGATTTAATGAATTTCGGCGTCTCAATCCGGGTATTACCCAGTTTATGCTTACATTGCAGTTACGGGAGCTTGAACGGGATGGGATCATTCATAGAGAAGTTTATAAAGAAGTACCTCCCAGAGTGGAATACTCACTTACTGATTTTGGAAAGACGTTAGAACCGATCATAGTATCTATGAAAGAATGGGGAGAGATTTATAAAATCAGACTTAACGAAATTAGAACGCCACAAGAGGAAGATGCTTGAATGTTCAAAATGGGAAAGTTTATCTGATAACTTATAATGATGAAACCCACAGTTTTTTTTGGAATGTCAAATTATTGCCATTGCTCTCATTAGTCTGTAGAATGTTTAGTAAATATCTGTTTATTTAAATGGCGAAAGAATGTGATAGCATGGTAACGATTAAGGATATCGCGAATAAAGCGCAAGTTTCGAGTGCCACAGTTTCACGCGTTCTAAATAACGACATGACTTTGCAAGTTGCAGAGGAAACCCGGCAGCGAATTATTGAAGTTGCAAAGCAACTGGACTATAAAAAAACGAAATCACGTGCAAATAAGAACCTTGATACAGAAGCTGAAAAAAAACATAACATCGGATTAGTGATCTGGGGCTCAGAACAGTTGGAGTCCTCTGATCCGTATTTCATGTTTATTCGTCAAGGAATCGGCAAAGAATGTGCAAAGCAAGGTATTACCGTTAACAAGGTGATGTTCATGGATGACTTCGATATGAATATCGCTGAGGAGTTAGATGGCTTAATCGTCATCGGCAAAGTGCATATAGATTTGCTGAGACAATCGACTCAGATCCCGCATATTGTTTCAATTGATTATGTGTTAGATGACGAATACGACTCCGTTATGTTCGATCTGCGCAAAGCGACTAGACATGCTATGGATCACCTTTTTCAGCTTGGTCACCAAAAGATCGGCTACATTGGCGGAATCAGCTATATTCGCACGCTAGAGGGCAAGGTTCATAACATTGATGTACGTCAAAAAGAATACGAAGCGATCATGCGGGAACAAGGATGGTTCGATCCCGCCCACCTGTTTGTGGATGACTGGCGCACAGAGCAGGGCTACCTTTTGATGAAGCAAGCATTAGAATTGGATGATCGGCCAACTGCTTTTTTGATCGGTAGTGACCCAATGGCTATAGCCGCGCTCAAAGCCTTGCAGGAATCTGATATTAAAGTGCCGGACGAGATGGCCATCGTAAGCTTCGATGATATTCCCTTGGCTTCATTTGTGTCACCTCCTCTTACAACCGTAAGAGTGCTTACGGAAGATATGGGGGTTACGGCTGTGAAACTGCTGGTTGACCGTTTCAACGGCCGTGATGTTCCGCTCCATGTCACTATTCCAACCAAACTGATCATTCGTGAAAGCTGTGGAACAAAAATAGAATCGTAAAAAGAATGATGAAGTCATCTCTCAGATCATAAAGATTTGAGGGATGGCTTTTTTTGTTTAAGTGAAATTTACTGAATACGGAATAAAAAACGATTGAGAAAATGTCATATAAATGCTAAAATCGAGTAAATATTTAGTAAATTTATTTATTTTGGGATGGAGGAGCCAACATGAAAGAGAAAGCTTTAAACAATTGCACGTTAGAGGTAGGTCCTTACTATTTTCAATTATCGGGCTGCAACGAGCAGTTCCGCGGCTCGATGGCTTCGACGAACGTTCAGGAAGGGATAGAACTTATTCACATCAAGTTAGAAGGAGAGAAGCTACAACAACCGCCTACGATCGAATTAATTTGGCATCATCCGGGCATAGATATTCAGGGCAGTTGGTACCCTAGCGCATATCGTTCCAAAAGACTTCGTGTGGATTGGGAAGAAGGCGTCGTTTCCAAGTCAACGTATTCAGCGCCTGTGTTTAGTTTATTTAATGTGCAGGGCAGAAACCGACTCACTTTTGCTTTCTCTGATGCGCTTAATTCCGTAGCCTTGTCAGCAGGTGTCAATGAGGAGACTGCCACTTTCCGCTGCGGGGTCAAGTTATTTTTTGAACCCAGTGCACCCATGTCTGTTTACGAAGCTGTTTTACGCTTAGACACGCGTGAAATGGCGTATTATGAATGCTTGGATGATGTTCAAAAATGGTGGGTTTCCCTACCAGGATATACGCCTGCACTTGTACCTGAATCTGCCAAACTTCCTATGTATTCAACTTGGTACAGCTTCCATCAACAACTTACTTCGGAAGGAATTGAGCAAGAGTGCAGGCTAGCCAAACAATTAGGCTGCGAAGCCGTCATTGTCGACGATGGCTGGCAAACGTCAGATAACACGCGTGGCTACGCCTATTGCGGAGACTGGGAAGTTTGTGAAGAGAAAATTCCTGATATGAAAGATCATGTTGATCGTGTACATCAAATGGGGATGAAATATCTGTTATGGTATTCGGTTCCTTTTGTTGGATTCAGGAGTAAGAATTGGGATCGCTTTAAAGACAAATTGCTAAAGACGATCGATGGCTTGCAAACAGGAGTTCTGGACCCGCGTTATCCGGATGTACGGGAATTCATTATTAATTTGTATGAAACAGCACTGAATCAATGGGATCTTGACGGCTTTAAGCTTGATTTTGTAGATAGCTTCGTTGGAACTGAAGAGACGATTTATAAAGAAGATAGCTCGATGGACTATGTCTCGATTCCTGAGGCTGTAGACTGCTTAATGAGCCATATTATTGACAGATTGAGGCTCATTAAGCCTGATGTCATGATCGAATTCCGTCAAAATTACATCGGTCCTTTAATGAGAAAATACGGGAACATGTTTAGGGCAACGGATTGTCCGAATGATGCGATCGAAAATAGAATCAGAACGCTCGATGTCCGGTTACTTAGCGGAGATACGGTTGTTCATTCCGACATGGTGATGTGGCATCCGCAAGAACCGGTTGAAAGCTCTGCGCTACAGATCGTTAACACGCTATTTTCCGTTCCGCAAATTTCTGTTCTGCTAGATCGCTTACCGGAAGAGCATCTTCAAATGGTGCGTTATTGGCTATCTTTTTGGAGAGAGCATCGCGATGTGTTGTTAGACGGCCGTTTGAAACCCCAGCATCCAGACTTTCTTTATCCATTCGTCATCGCCGATAACGGGCATAAAAGGATTGTTTGCGCCTATGGTGATGTAACTGTCAAACAAGAAGGCATTCATCCCGAGCTTGTTTTGTTCGTGAACGGCACGTTGAACTCGCGGATATATGTGGAGATTGAAGAGGATTGGGGCGCGAAATGGGTTGAGGTTCGTGATTGTAAGGGTCAATTGATCACTAAGGAACGTTTGGAACTGAAAGCTGGCATTCATCGTTTGGATATTCCCCCTTGCGGCGTGGCAACGGTATCTGAATAGCGTCAAAAATGTATGGAGAGTATGTGATGATGATAGCCACGATTAAAGATATCGCTAGAATCGCTAAAGTTTCATCTGCTACGGTTTCAAGGGTGTTAAACAACGATACGACGTTTAATGTACCCGATGAGACAAGGCATCGAATTATGGAGACGGCAGGTAAGTTGAACTATCGCAGAAATGAGCGGAAACAGAAAAATGAGCCAAATGACATGCAGCAGTTAAAGTTTGGTTTACTGATCTGGTGTTCCGAGCAAATGGAATATTTGGATCCCTTTTATTTGTCTATCCGGCAAGGCATCGAGAAAGAGTGCGTAAAGCACGGGATTAACATTAGCAGTGTGTTCCGATTTATGGATGAATCTAACCCGAACATCGATGCCCATCTGTTGGACGGATTATTCGTAATTGGAAAGGTGCATATGGATATCATCAACAAATCAACCTGTACGCCAAACATCGTTTCTATTGATTATGTGCTCAGTGATGAATTTGACTCTGTGATGTTCGATTTGCCCAAGGCGACCAGGCAAGCTTTGGATCACTTACTTCAACTAGGTCATCGAAGGATTGGTTATATTGGCGGGATCAGCTATATCCGAACATCAGAAGGCAAAATGTTCAATATGGATGCTCGGCAAAAAGAGTTCGAAGTCATATTGAAAGAAGCAGATTTATTCAATCCTAATTATGTGTTTGTCGGTGATTGGCGCGCCGAAGTTGGATATGAGCTAATGAAACAAGCGTTGGAAGCGGAAGATGTGCCCACAGCCTTCGTGATTGGCAGCGATCCTATGGCGATAGCCGCGCTTAAGGCAGTGAGCGAATCTGATTATAAAGTGCCTGACGATATAGCAATTGTCAGTATTGACGATATTCAACTAGCTTCGTTTGTGACTCCTCCATTAACGAGTATCAAAGTTTTTATGGAAGAAATGGGGGAAA
The DNA here is from genome assembly GCF_025369935.1 of Paenibacillus andongensis. NCBI lineage: Bacteria > Bacillati > Bacillota > Bacilli > Caryophanales > Paenibacillaceae > Paenibacillus > Paenibacillus andongensis. The sequence goes on from NZ_CP104467.1 coordinate 1,377,860, forward strand.
CAGCCGTTAAGTTAATGGTTGATCGCATGAGAGGGCGTGAACTGGCGCTGCATGTAACCATTCCTACGAAACTTATGGCGAGAAAGAGCTGTGGTGCCGACACTGCGGACACATGATAGCACGATTAAGCGTGGTAAAGCGAATAGATGAGTCTGTCGCTTTACCATTTTTTTGATTTAATTTTTGGATGAAAATAATAAATTTAGTAAATATGATCGTTTTATAAAGGATATATTTAAAATATTTTAGTAAAAACTATTGTAATTATAGAAGATAATTAGTAAAATAAAAATGTAGAGAGAATCTACAAACAAATTTGCAAAGACAACTTGCTTACAACAGAATGCATGATCACAGAAATGTGGTGCTGAGATGAAGGAGGAAATCTTAAAAGATGGTTTTGAAAGCGTAATCATTTTAAACGAATTCATATGAAAGAAGGGGTCGAATTTGAAAAAGGCATTGCGAGTTATATTATCTGCGGCGCTAACGATGAGTGTTGTTGCTGGATGCTCCACACAGAAGGTTGACAACAAAGCAACAGAAACACCAAAAGCTTCAACGGAAACAAAAGTGGAAACAGCAAAAGCCGCAACAAACGAGTTTGGCTGGGAAGTGCCTAGTAAGGCGATTGAGTTTAGTTACTATTATGCAGATGCGATCAACCCAGATAAGACCAAAAAGAATAGTGATTTGATGCATAAATTCTTATTGGAGAAGTTTAACGTCAACATTAATAAAATTACTTTTGATGCTAAGAAAGAAGATAAATTGAATTTGATGCTTGCTTCTGGCGATTATCCTGAAGTGATTGCCAATATGGACGAAGCGACTGTAGCCAAGTGGGTCGCACAAGGTAAAGTGCTTGAAATTGGCACAATGGTCGACAAGGTAGCGCCAAACGTAAAGACGCAATTGGGTGATCTGTATAAAACATACTTAACGAACGGTAAATTGTATGCCCTTCCAGGTTATTGGGGATCACTGCCAATCCCGGATTTCTCCGCACATATTCGTTATGACTACTGGAAAGAACTTGGAACTCCGAAGTTTGAAACGCCAGATCAATACTATGATGTACTGAAGAAAATCCAGGAAAAGCATCCGAAGAATGAAAAAGGTGAAAAGACGTACGCGCTCTCTGGTTTTGCACCAGTTACGGAAAAGATCGTTCCAACACTAGCTGGCATGTGGGGACTGAAAGACGGGAATAAAATCAGCGCTGACGGAAAGATTACGCATTGGATTAACACACCAGAAGGTCTTGAGCTTACGCTTTTCATGAACAAGATTTATCGCGATGGCCTGCTTGACCCAGATACATTTATTAACAAGTACGAGAACATGAAAGCTAAAATGTCAACGGATCGTGTTATGGGCTTCATTGGCGCATGGTGGATTGGTTGGAACGCAGGGCACGAAGTTTGGCAGAAGAGCGATCCTAACTGGAACGAAGAGAAGCGTTTTATGCAAGTGAGCGCAAAAGCTGCGAGTGCGGATAAAGCTTACTTGTCAGGGAAGAATTCGCGAAGCACAGGTATGACGGTGATTACGAATAAAGCCAAAAATCCGGAAGAAATTATGAAATGGTTAAACTACTCTGTGACAGATATCGGTACAAGATTAATCGGTTGGGGAGTTCCGAATACCGACAAATCAGTATGGAACTACAAAGACGGGAAAGCCAGCTTTGTTGAATCACAGAAACAAGCGATTATCGATTCCAAATTTGATTATGATGCTGGTGATTTGCTTGGCATGGATTTGTATAATCTGGTTACTAGCCAGGGCATTACAAAGGATGATGGCAAGAGCGCATATTGGTTTGATCAAAACTTCAACGATAATGCGAAATGGAAAAAGATGATGAACGATAATTTGAAAGATACGATTTATGACAATACCGTTGGGGATATCAAAATTCCTGCCAATGACCCGCTGGCAATAACGGATAAGCAAGTGAAAGATTTGCTTGAGTCGCAATGGGCTAAAGCGGTTATGAGCAAGACGGAAGAAGAGAGCCGGAGCAATTACGCAGCTCTAAAAGAAAAGCTGAATTCGGCAGGCTTGGATAAGATCGAGAAATATAAAACCGATGAATACCAAAGAAGATTAAAAGAGTGGAAATAACAATAACGAAAGGAAGGGTCACTCCTTCCTTTCCTTTGTCCGTATTGTCTCAGTAAATCAAAACAATCGGATATGGAGGTACTTATGGAGAGCACTGTGCATGAACTTAATGACTATAGAACAAGTTCTATAGCGAAAAAGAAGACAAAGTTTCAACTGTTTAAGAGAAGATTGTATAGAGAGCGTCAAATATGGATGCTTTGCATCCCCATTCTAATCTTTATCGCTATCATGCAGTATTTACCTATGCTAGGCGTGATTACAGCCTTCATGAATTACATTCCCGGCACTTCTATTTTCAAGAGTGAATGGGTAGGCCTACTGCATTTCAAAGCGTTCTTTGCTTCGCCGGATTTCCCCATGATTATGCGGAATACGCTCGCCATCGGTGGACTGAATATTTTGTTTGGATTCCCGGCGCCGATTATATTGGCTCTACTGCTAAATGAGGTTCGAAGTAAGTCTTTTCGTAAATTTATCCAATCCACTTCTTACTTGCCCTATTTTCTTTCATGGGTTGTTATAGCCAGTATTACGTTTACCTTATTTGGTAATGAAGGGGTTTTTAATGAATTTTTGCTGCGTTTCGGATTCAGTGATCAACCTATAGCCTTCCTGGGTGAAGGCGGTAAATATTACTGGGGTATTATCACGGGACTCGGCGTGTGGAAGAATGTTGGATGGAACTCGATCATTTACCTGTCCGCAATTACAAGCGTTGACCCGGAACAGTACGATGCAGGAAAAGTGGATGGCCTCGGCAGATTCAAAAGCATGTGGCACATTACACTGCCCGCTATTCGCCCCACGATTGTCGTACTGTGGATTCTGAGCTTGGGTAGTATTTTTACGGCAGGCTTAGAGGCCCCTCTCTTGATCGGGAATTCGCAAACCAGAGACTATTCGGAAGTCCTAGATACGTACGTCTTTACTTATGGACTTCAACTCGGCAACTATTCTTTTGCAACCGCCATTGAATTAGTTAAATCAATCATTGCAATTAGTTTAGTATTCGGGGCTAATCGCTTTACGAAAAAAGTGATGGATACGTCAATCTACTAGGGGGAGCATTCATGATCACTACATTCTCAAAACAATCGCTCGGCGGCAAAATATTCGATGTGATAAATGTAATCATTTTACTTATTTTTGGCTTGCTTGTGGTATATCCCTTTTTAAACTTGCTTGCTCTTTCTTTCAATGACGGAACGGATGCATTGAAAGGCGGCATCTATTTGTGGCCTCGCAAATTATCGTTCAGCGCATACCAGTTTCTGTTTCATGACAAGAGACTCATTTCCAGTTTGTCGATTTCCATCATGCGGGTAATTATCGGCACGCTGACCTGTGTGCTTTCTACGGGACTTTTGGCTTATATCGTTACGATCAAACATTTCTCCGGAAGAAAGATGATGAAAGTCGTCTTCATTATAACGATCTATTTTACCGGTGGTTTAATTCCAACTTATCTGGTATTTCTTGGCCTCGGATTGACGGATTCGTTCAATGTGTACTGGATTCCGGCCATGTTTAATGCGACTTGGATGCTGTATATGGCATCTTATATGGAAAGTATACCTGACTCCTTATTTGAATCGGCTAGAATTGACGGTGCGAGCGAGCTCGGCATATTCGTCCGTATTGCAGTCCCGGTTTCGATTCCTGTATTTGCTTCGATCGCTATTTTCAGTTCGGTAAGCCACTGGAATTATTGGCTGGATACGGTGATCTACAATTCAAGTGGGAACTGGGATACACTGCCTATTTACTTGAAAAGATTGCTTCTGGAAGTAGAAGCGTTCGAAGAGTTGAGAAATCCGCTAGCACTTAGCGAAAAGATGAGAGATTTATCGCCAACTACACTGCGTGCTGCATTAACGATGATTGTTACACTACCGATCTTTTTCGTCTATCCGATCATGCAGAAATATTTTGTTGGTGGGCTTACGCTTGGGGCAGTCAAGGGATAAATGTGTTGTTAAAAAATGAGAGACTTTATTCTCCGAATAAAGATCCCTGGAAAATGAGAGATTTTGAGCTATGCTCAAAGATCCCTAAAATGAGAGACTTTATTCTCCGAATAAAGATCCCTATATATGGAGGAAATCAACATGTCAAAAATTACTTTCTTAGGTGCAGGAAGCACCATTTTCGCAAAAAATGTCTTAGGGGACTGCATGCTCACGCCTTCACTTCAAGGATTTGAACTGGCGCTGTTTGATATCGATGCGGAGCGTTTGAAGGATTCCGAAAATATTATCAATAATTTGAAACAGACAATGGGGAGTACGTGTGTCGTTAAAGCCTATTCCGATCGTAAGGATGCATTGCGTGGGGCGGCTTATGTTGTCAATGCGATTCAAGTGGGTGGATACGATCCATGTACCATTACTGATTTTGAAATCCCGAAGAAATACGGCTTAAGGCAAACGATCGCGGACACAATCGGAATTGGCGGGATTTTTCGCAATCTGCGTACGATTCCGGTCATGCTGGATTTTGCTAAAGACATGCAGGAAGTATGTCCGGATGCCTTGTTTTTGAATTATACAAACCCGATGGCTGTGTTGAGCAATGTCATGAACACCTATGGCGGCGTCAAGACGGTTGGCTTGTGCCACAGCGTTCAAGTATGTGTACCGCATATATTCGAGCATTTAGGCATGGATCACAGCGGTGTGCAGTGGAAAATTGCGGGCATTAATCATATGGCATGGCTGCTTGAAGTCACGAAGGATGGCGTCGATTTATATCCTGAAATCAAACAACGTGCGCGTGAGAAACAAAAAGAGAAGCATGATGATATGGTTCGTTTTGAAATGATGCTTCGCTTCGGCTATTACATTACGGAGTCATCCGAGCACAATGCGGAGTACCATCCGTATTTCATCAAGCGGCAGTATCCGGAACTTGTAGACAGATTTAATATTCCGCTTGACGAATATCCTCGCCGCTGCGTAAACCAAATCGAGCGTTGGAAAACGATGCGGGAAGAGCTTGTCAGCAATAAAAACTTGACACATAACAGAACGCTTGAATATGCGTCTTACATCTTTGAAGCGATGGAAACGAACAATCCGTTTAAAATTGGCGGAAACGTCATGAACACAGGTTTGATTACCAACCTGCCGAAGGAAGCTTGCGTAGAGGTGCCGTGCCTAGTTGATTCAAGTGGCGTGAATCCGACCTATGTGGGGGATTTGCCTCCTCAATGCGCTGCGCTTAACAGAACGAATATCAATACTCAATTGCTTACAATTGAGGCTGCTATGACTGGGAAGAAAGAACATATCTACCATGCTGCATTACTGGATCCGCACACGGCTGCTGAACTGTCTATCGACGATACCGTTGCACTGTGCGATGAACTCATTGAAGCACACGGTAATTGGCTCCCTTCTTTCAAGTGAAAAAAGGGGGGGATTCCCCCTCTTTTTGTTGCGCAATTGTACTATATTCAAGCTGCATTTAGGAGGGAAGATATGAAGAAAAACATTAGGATGATGCCGCTTCTAGTAGTTCTAACATTTTTGTTTGCGACATTTCATGAACTATTTATTCCTATTACTAACGTACATGCAGACGCGGAGAATTTGATTAAAAATCCAGGTTTTGAATCAGGCATTGCTGATTGGGCTAAAAGCGGAAGTGCCGGCGTTGCTTCTAATAATGTTAAATCTGGAAGAAACCAAGCCTGGTTAGATCCGGGCAGCAGTAATACGATTTCCCAACAGGTGACCATCCCAGTTACAGGAAGTTATCATTTATCTGCTTGGTTTTCTACAGGGGGACCCGGGGGTACATTAGGCGTCAAAAAAGTTGGCGGAAGCGAAATAAACAGCGTCACGACGATAGGTAAATCCAGTTATACACGATACGAGATTCCGAATATTACGCTCAACGCAGGCGATCAAGTGGAGGTATATGTAACCGGAGGTAACGCTCAAACGAATTGGGTGAATATCGATGATTTCGAACTTCTTCGCGATGATACCAAAAGTGTGAACTTGGCGGTTAACCCAGGTTTTGAAAGTGGATTGGGCCATTGGGCGTATTTGGGCCAGGCAGGAATTACGACAATCGCCTATAACAATACGGTATCGAATGCTGTATACTTCGAGGCAGGCGGCACCATTTTCCAAAAAATCAAAGTCCCTTTAACAGGAAACTATAAACTTTCAGCGTTGCTCCATGTTGAAGAGGCTGGTGGCAGCTTTGGCGTGAAACGAGCAGACGGTACGGATATTAAAAGCGTGTCGGTGACGGCAAGTGTATACAAACAGCAAGTTGTAACAGGCATCCAGCTTCATGCAAACGATGAGGTTGAAATCTATTTATCATCAGCTAATAAAAGAATGGAGGCGGATAACTTTAATTTTCAATTTGATTTTGACAACTTTCCCAATACGGCGCCTCTAGCTTCTAATATTTCAGTTACAGGCAACGAATGGACAGAACAGAAGCTGGTCGGCAGCTATACCTTCACGGATCCAGATGGGCATAAAGAGGGAGCTACCCGATTTAGATGGTTGGTTTCGGATACGCGCGATGGCGAATATAACCCCATTGATGGACAAGTAAACAAAACGTTTGTTACTGCAGTTGATCTTAAGGGGAAATATGTGAGATTTGAAGTAACTCCCGTAGATTTGTTTGGTAAGGAGGGGCAAGCAGCCATGAGCAACCCGATTGGACCACTAGCTGAGAATTTAATCCGAAATTCAAATTTCGATGCTGCGAAACAACATTGGCTTTATGAAGGCGCGTTTACATACAAGTCAGGCGATAATGTTATTGCTTATTTGGATCCGGGGGCAGCTTCTTACTTGTCCCAAACCGTAACGGTGCCTGCCACAGGGTATTATAAATTACAGGCCTTATTTAACATGGCTGATGAAAATGGTGCAAAGTTCGGCATCAGGTTCCCTGAGGGCAGCATTATCAAAAGCGGTGATATACCTAAGAGCAGTGTACCTGTGACACAGACGCTTAATGGCATATTACTGGAAAAAGGCGCTCTTGTTGAAGTGTATTTCACAGGCATCAACGCTAATGACAAATGGGTTGAAATTGACGACTCTTATTTGTTGAGTGACACTAGGAATACGAATCCTCTTCCGGAAATTGTCAATATCGTTTCCTTCGCGGTGCCCAATCAGGTCGGCGTTTCGAGAGTGGATGGAACTGCTAAAAAGGTTTCGTTTACAGTGCCTTATGGAACGAATGTGAAAGCGATTGCCCCGCAAATCGCCGTTTCAGAGGGCGCTTCCGTTGCTCCGCCAACAGGAAAGGTGAAAGATTTTACCAATCCGGTTACCTATATGCTCCAAGGGAAGAACGGCACGATACAGCTGTGGACAGTGGAGTGTTCAGTAGCTGACAAAGAAATCACGATCGATTCCTCCAATGCGAAAATAAAAGATGCTTTCAATTGGGCGAAGCCCAAAGCAAAGTCTTATGTAAGAACGGGTAAACAAGGTCTGATTAATAGAGATGAAACATTTGGAAACTCTCCTGAAATCAAGGATTATATGCCATCCTACTGGGCCGGGTATGCACACCGATACGCCTTCTATTCCAGGGATATGGCTCATCAGATGTCGGGTGCGCATCTACTAGGACTGGATCGAGAAAATTTCTCCATGTTGAAGGCATTTGCTGGAACAGCGAACGAAACGCAAAAATGGTACCCGGCATGGGCGCTCAATTTCGATGGCTCGATTTTCAAACTCGACTATCGTAATGCAAATAGTTTTGTCAGAGAAGTTCCCGCTGTGTTCGAGCTTGTTGAAAAAGCGTACAGCATGTACTTATGGACCGGCGACAAGAATTATTTGAACGATGAGACGCTTTGGACCTACTACGATAAAGCAATGACGGATTTTATTACGCTGCATGACGGACAAAGAAAGAACGGTGTCGCTGAAGGAACAGGAAAAGGCATTTTCGATGGTGCAGCTTCTTATGATGAACGTGGCGGCGAGGCTGTCGTGGAAGCGGGGGATGGCATTGCATCCCAGTATCAAGCGCTGCTTGCTTATGCCAATATGTCCAAAGAAAAGGGCGACATGAAAAAGTTCCAGGAGTTTAAAGAAAAGGCACGAGCGTTTAAAACATACTTTAACACGGACTGGGGAGTCAAAGGAATTGAGTCCGGTTATGTGCGAGGCTATGAAGCGGACGGCAAAGCATACAGCAGCTTTGGCAAAGAAGCGAGCTGGTTCATGCCGATGAAGCAAATTACCGAAGCCGGTGAGCGGACAGATCAATTCCTTGGGCTGATCGACAGCATGAGTGAAACGCCCGGACAGGCGCCGGTAAATATCGAAGCATTCACGTACTTGCCAGATACCTTTTTCCCTTATGGAAAAAATGAATTAGGTTGGAAGTGGATGAAGTATGTCATCGACAGGTTAAACGAACCGCATGAGATAAGCAGCCAAGGGACAAACGGCGATTATCCGGAAGTCTCTTATACGTTAATCAGCCAAACGGTTGAGGGATTGATGGGAATGACTCCGAATGCGCCGCAAAACAAGTTGTCTACCCTATCCCGTTTGCCGCAAGACATTCAGTGGCTGGAACTTAACCATATTTCTCTGGGAGATCACGATGTCTACTTGAGACACGACGGTGCGACAAAGAGTACTCTAAGAAACAATTCCGGTACAAAAGGAATCACTTGGGAAGCGCAGTTTGCGGGTTCATACCGTTATATCCAAGTGAATGGGTCAGCCATACCGGCAGAAACCAAAACCGTTAACGGTGTTACGATTAGTTACGCAGAAGTCAAAGTGCCAATTGGACATAGCGTCACTGCAGTACCGTCTAATAAAAAGGGTGGGCACGATAAGAGCGATAAGAATGATCAGAACGATCAACACGATCAGAATAACCAGAATGACTAAAACGATCAGCAAGCTCGCGGTGAATGAGTAAACGGCAATCTTATATTCCATTGGAGTTAATCCAGTGGAAGTAGCCATTTGGCACCCTAAACGTTAATTTCATTGGAGTTACTCCAATAGAAACTCGAATTTCGAAGCCTGAGAATCGATTCCATTGGAATAATCCAATGGAAGGTTGAATTTCGTTCTGAATACCGAATCAAATGTCCCAGAAAGGTCAATAGACCTAAAGGGGCTGTCCCCAAGTAGTTTCTACATTTGGGGCAGCCCCTTTTTGGTATATGTGGGAGGGTGAAGAAGAACCAAGAACACGACGTGGCATGAAACGATTCATGACACCTAAGCAAAGGGAGTACATTCACATTCCCCAAATGTCTGAAAGGGGATCTTCCGCAAGCTCCAGTAGGAGTTTTGTACGTTGTGAAGGCTCACTTGCAGGATTTGGGCAAAGAATAATATGACAAAGTGTCTAAATAATTAGACAGATAGGCCGACTGAGTGTCTAAAATATTGGAATACATCAGACCGTCGATTCATTCGTCCAATCTAGTTCTAAATGGAAGTCTCATAAATCGGAATCCATCGTCATGGTTGAATGAATCCCTATTCTTTATTAATTCATGTTGCAGAATGTGCAACATTTGCTGTCTAGATCCCGCCTTTCTCCCTTCGTTGTTGCACAATGTACAACAATTAGGGCCAATACAGGCGATTTAGCAACAAATGGGCTCGAAATGTTGTACGAATTACAACTCCAAAATGCAAAATAGCCTTTTGGCGTGTGAATTGTTGTAGGAATTACAACATTGGTAACCGCTATACTCATAACCTTTCAATTTAGATCAACGAAACCAAACGTTGTATCCAAGAATCGGGAAGGGGGGGCGTATTGTTTCGTATTGTACCGTACCGTACCGTTCGTATCGTATCGTATCGTATCGTATGCTCAACTTTGTGACGAGAAGCAGTTGGTACTGATGAATAGAGATACGTGAACATTTCGTTTTAAGCCTCGTCATACATCGATTCGATATGCCGTCGCCCCTCCGCGACCTGGGGGTGAAATTGAATCAGCGCTTGTTCACGTACTTCCCATACCTTGCGTATTGCACGCTGCAGCGCTTCATCCGTCCCCCTAATCCCGCGAAAAGTCGCGATCGAAATACCTGCAACCGTTCCTTGGGCGGCGGCAACCTTGGCGCTTTCAATTCCAGTAATATTCCCAGCTACGAACAAGCCTGTAAGCGGTGTTTGCAGCTGGGCGTTGTGGAGCGGGACATGTCCGCCTAATTCGGGAACGAAGCGGAAGGGGCATCCGGCTACAGCTGCCAGTTCGGCTAATGGATAAAGACTGCCCGCCATGCAGACGAAATCGACGGAAACGCTTCGCGTGGAATGAGCCGCGATTTCTCCGTCTGGAGACAGATCGGCCAGCTGCACGCTCTCGACTTTTTCCTCCCCTTCAATCTGTAGGGCTGCCTTACGCAGTTGGATCGGGATCCCCCAAATTTTAAAACCGTTCTTCGGGTATAGACGAAGTCCCCATGTTTGCAGCGGGGAATAACGCATCAAGCCGCTGCCAAGACGAAGAATAGGGGACGGTGCAAGGTGCCCGAGACGCAGCATCGATTGCATCACTTTATGGGGATCTCCCGCATCTGTATTTATGACGTTTTTGGCGGGAAGCACCATCGCGGCAATATCGATGCCAGCTAATTGAAGTTCGCGTGCAATGGCCATGGATAGCACATTGATCCCCACAACGATTCCGCGCATGCCCACGCGGACCCTGTGCACATTCGTCATCACCTGAGCAGCGCCAATGGACATGACACCCGGAAGCGTCCACCCTGGAATGGGGGCAGCGGTCTCCGCCGCACCTGTGGCAAGCAGAAGCGCAGGCACTTCCCTCACACCACTCGACGTATAAACAATCCAACCTTCTGCTGATTGCTTAATGTCGTAAACGGAAACGCCAAGTTCGATAAACACGCCAAGAGTCACGGCTTTATTCTGAAGTTTGGCTGACTCTTCAATCCCATTCCACCATGTCCCGTTAGGTTCTTGATGCAGCTGGCCTAGCAGCCTGCCTCCAGGTTTCATGAATTCGTCGACAACTGTTACTTTTAGCCCGCGCTCTGCACAGGAGATTGCGGCTGACAAACCGGCGGGGCCGGCTCCGACGATAAGTACGTCTGTCATGGAAGGTGAGCTCCTTTCTTCAACGGGGTGGGCAGTGTCTTGCCTGTGCGGACATCCATCCCACTTTTCAGCAGCGTAAGGCATGCCCTTTGTCCGTCAATCCCGTCGACCGTTACACGGCATTCGAAGCAGTGTCCGATGTTGCAATAAAAGCCGCGAGGAGTACCGGTCTCTTCGTGGTAACGAAGCGTGCGGATACCTTGCGCGAGCAGCGCTGCGGCGATTGTCTCACCCTCATAAGCTTCATGTTCCTGATCATCCAAACGAAAGGAAATGCCGATTCGTTCGCTACATTCACCTAAAATGGGGTGGTTTGTAATCCGTCCATAACTCATGGCTGATCTCCTCCTAAACTATGAAAGGAAACAGGTCGAATAGGGGGCTGATGTTTCAGCGATATTTCATTTGAAATGGGTGTATCCGATAGCTCCTGTACGATCTTATCGACTAGTAAACGGCAGGTGCGTCCACCGCAATAACCCATGCCTGCACGGGTGCGAAGTTTCAATTCACGTGAAGAACAAGGATGCCGTTCGAAGGTTTCAAGCAAATGAGCAAGACTTACTTCCTCGCATCGGCAAATAATAACGGATGTCATGTTCAATGGGGGGCGTTCCTTCCTTTTCGGTTTAGTGCGATTCCTTCTTACAAGTTTCTAGCAATAATCGCGCCAATCTGTTCAGACAAATGTTAAGCTGGAAATTTTGGCACGGTTTTTGCTAATCTAAAGACGACTGATATGAAAATGGGAGGGTATATGAATGAGTTCCATTTATGAATTGAGATTGCACAAACTGCGTGATTATTTGGTGAAAAAGCAAATCGATATCGCCTTGATTACGAATCCAACGAATATTTATTTCTTTACCGGGTTCCATTCGAATCCGCATGAGCGATTCATGGCGCTTATCGTCGACATTGGCAGCGCTCGTGAAAGCATGATTGTTCCCGGCTTGGATTTGGAAGCAGCGCAGCAGCATTCATTCGTTCGCGATGTGATCCCCTGTTCGGATAGTGAGAATCCTTACGCTCTGTTGAAAGACAAAGTGGGCAGAACACGCATCGGCACGTTGGGATTGGAGAAAAAAGCGATCAGCCTTCACAGGGTGGAGCAGCTGCAGACATTGTTTCCCGATGTGCATTACACGGATATCGAACCCTTTATTATACAAGAGCGGCTGGTTAAGTCTGAACAAGATCTTGTCAGCATCCGCCGGGCGATTGATATTGCCGAAAAAGTGCTTGAAATCACCGTGCAAAAAGTTAGAGTGGGTATGATGGAACAGGAGCTTGCAGCTGAACTGGAGTATAAAATGAGGATGTTCGGTGGCGATAAGCCGGCATTTGAATCGATTATTTTAACCGGAAAACGGTCATCCTTGCCTCACGGTAAACCAGGCGCTTATCCGATTCAGGAGAATGATTTTTTGCTCTTCGATTTTGGCGTTTATGCGGGCGGGTTTTGTTCGGATATTACCCGTACGTTTTTAATTGGAGAAGGAACCAAGGAACAGGAAACGATTTATGAAACTGTGTTAACCGCGAATTTGGCAGCCATTCAGGCTGTCAAAGTGGGCACGCCATACGGAGTCATCGATCAAACGGGGCGAGGTGTCATAGAAGCAAAAGGATATGGTGCTTATTTTAATAATCGGATCGGTCACGGCTTAGGTCTGGATGTGCATGAAGATCCTTCGATTAACGGTGAAAACAAGATGCTCATTGAGCCGGGCCATGTATTCACGATTGAACCGGGCATATACTTGCCGACACTTGGTGGCGTTCGAATCGAGGACGATGTGTACGTGCAGCCCAATGGCCAGGTCGAAGTGTTGACACGCTATCCCAAGCAATTGCGCAGATTATAAGCACGCAAAAGAGGTTGTCCCAGAAGTCATTGAATTGACTAAGGGACAACCTCTTCCTCATACCGCATGTACAGAATCGCCTTTGACCAAAATCACACGTATGGCGGGTGAGTGGCGATAGCTCCAAGCGGCCTCGATCACAACTCAATAAAATCGAATTTTTTGGAGTTATGACTACCAGTTTTGAAGCGGCACAATAAATGAATAGACGGTTTTTATCAACCAACCAATCTGGACGATAAAAAGATGACTACCTGCGAATACCGAACACAGGAGCCATCTTTATCAATTAGAACGATTCACTCAGCAAAACCAAGCTTGTTCATCTTGTTGTACAGCGTTGCGCGTGAGAGGCCGAGCCGTTTGGCAGCTGCCAGCTTGTTGCCTTTCTCCAGCTCCAAAGCTTTGATGATGATCTGTTTCTCATGAACTTCCAACTCCTTCTCTAAGGATTGGATCACATTCGGAACCTCCTCATGGGGAGGAGATTCATCCTTATGTTTACTGGTATTACTGGCATAGATCGACATTGGCAGGTCATCTCTTTTCACCGATCCGTCTGCAGCAAAAATGACCAATCGTTCAATCGTGTTCCGCAACTCTCTTATATTGCCGGGCCAACTGTAATGCAGCAGATCCAACAAGACATCTTGAGGGATATGCTGAATGAATCGGTTGTAGCTACTTGAAAATTCGTTCAAGAAACAATGCGTCAGTTCGATGATATCTTCTTTTCTCTCGCGAAGCGGGGGAATGTCAATCGTAACCACATTCAAGCGGTAGTAAAGGTCTTCGCGGAACAACCCGTTCTTGACTTGGGCGTCCAAATCGCGATTGGTAGCGGCGATGATTCGAATATCGGCTTTCAATTGCTTGGTTCCGCCAACGGCGTAATAGGTTCTCTCCTGCAGCACTCGCAGAAGCTTGACCTGCATATCGAGCGGCATTTCACCAATTTCATCCAAAAATAAGGTGCCGCCTGTCGCAAGTTGTATTTTCCCCTTCTTACCGTTGTTGTCAGCCCCAGAAAAGGCGCCTTTTTCATATCCGAACAATTCGCTTTCAAATAAAGATGGAGAAATGGCACCGCAGTTGATCGCGATAAAAGGGGCGTTCGATTGTTCACGCACATCATGAATGGCTTTGGCGAAAAGCTCCTTGCCGACACCGGTTTCACCGAGAATGAGCACCGTTGCTTTGGTCGTGCCAACTTTTTTACACATGTCTATCGTTCGCTTAATAGCGCTGCTCGTCCCTTTGATTGGACTGAATGGATCGGTCGATGGTTGAAGCTGGGCCATCTGCTGCTGCAGTTGATGGACCTTGGAAGTGGCGTTGAAAAGTTCCTGATTCAACCTGACCTCACTGGTGATATCGGTTTCTGCAACGACGGAGCCGATGATTTGCCCATTCAGGCGAATAGGGTTCGAGTTAATCAGGACATATAAATCGGGTCGCGGTTGATGCAGCTTGCGAAACACAGAATCACCGGTTTTATGGGTTTTTAAGATTTGCATCATATCAGCAGGGAAGAAATCGGCCATGGGTTTGTTAAGAATGTCGTTGGCTTTTATAGAAAAGATTTGCTCAGCACCTTTGGTCCACACGACCGTCCGTTCTTGATCATCAATCATGGAGATGGAGGCATCCATCGTGTCGATCATGGACTCGAAATAAGCTTCCAAGACTTGGTGTGCTTGATGAAAGGCAGTAAGCATATTGGCAGCGGTTATATAACCGATCGGCTGGTCGGCAGCATTACTTACAAGGATGTAATCGGTTTCGTGAAAAAACGGGATGACAGCGTCCATCGGCGTCTTTTGGGAGACGGATAGGGCGGTTTGCCAAGGCACATTCATCCAGCTAAGCCCGCTAGCCGGGTGTTCTCCGACGTAATAATAAAGCTTCAAGCCGTCTTTATAAAAAAGAACCGTTTTTTGATTCGGCAGCAGGGTGGATACATATTGGGCAAACCGAGCTTCCGCATCGTCCTCTTTTTCAATGAAACAATAATTGTTCTGAATCAAATCTTCAAGGATAGGGGCTTTGTGCTTCATGATCATGACCTCGCCTTATATGGGTAGCGTTTTGTTTAAAATTATACGCTTCATGTGAATATGTGTAAAATTTTTTAGACACAAATGGCTCGGCGATTTGGCATGGAAATTGCTTATTAGAAATGTGTGAGTGATGAATCTACACGTTGGAAAGGGAATATGTCTATGGGTGTGACTCATGCGGAAGTTGTCATTATTGGAGGTGGAATCGTCGGTTCAGCCATTGCTTATTTTTTGAGTAAACAAGGGTTGGACGTAACCGTGCTTGAGAAAGGGGAATTGGCGAGCGGCACGTCATCTCGCTGCGACGGCAACATTTTAGCTATCGATAAAGATCCAGGCTTTGATAGTCAAATGTCGCTGGTCAGCCAACAGATCATCGATGAACTGAGCCGGGAATTGGCATGTCCTTTCGAATATAGGGCGCCAGGCAGCATTCTCGTCTGTGAAACGGATGAAGAAATGGAGGCGGCGCAGATGTGGGTGAATCGGCAGAAGGCGTTAGGCCTTCCGTTTCGGATGCTGGACCGGCAGGACATTCGCCAAGAGTCGCCGTTTCTGGCCGACGATCTTCCGGGCGGACTCGAGTGCGGCACGGATTCGACCGTCAATCCTTATCTGCTTACTTACTCCTTATTTGATGATGCTCAAAAAAAATATGGTGCCCGTGTCTGCTTGAAAACGGAAGTTACTTCCATGGGCAGAGATCTCGTTACAGGGAATTTCAAGATCAATACGAATCAGGGAGATTTTACAGCTAAAAAAGTCGTGAATGCAGCAGGTGTATGGGCTCCGCATATTGGCCGCATGGTCGGCTTGGACATACCGATTGTGCCTCGGAAAGGGCATCTGATCGTTGCCTCGCGCCAAGTTCCAGTTGGCCTGCGGAAAGTGATGGAGTTCGGGTATTTGATCTCCAAATTCGGCGGCCAGCGCAAAGTTGACCCGCTCACGGAAAAATATGGCGTTGCACTCGTTTTCGAACCTACTGAAAGCCAAAACTTTTTGATTGGCAGCAGTCGGGAGTTTGTCGGTTTTGATACCCAAGTGAATATGGAAGTTATACGTTGCATGGCGAGAAGAACGCTTCGTTTTTATCCCAAAATCGGAGATTTTCAAATTATTCGTACTTATACGGGACTTCGGCCATGGACGAAGGATCATTTGCCGATCGTTTCTGCAGTCAATGAGGTGCCAGGCTATTATATCGCGGCAGGCCATGAAGGAGATGGCATCAGCTTAGCTGCGGTGACAGGGAAACTGATGAGCCAAATCATGACGGAGCAGTCTGAAACGATCATTTCAACCGAACCGTTAAAGTTTGAGAGATTTCAGGAAAGGGTGGATCCTGCGTGAAGAGTAAAAAAGTGTTTACGACCGTTGATACGCATACCGGCGGAAATCCTACGAGAACGGTGATCAGCGGACTTCCCAAACTGGTAGGGTCAACGATGTCGGAAAAAATGCTGCAAATGAAAACGGAATATGATTGGATTCGAAAAATATTGATGTTCGAACCAAGGGGGCACGGCATCATGTCAGGCGCCCTCCTCGTGGAACCTTGCCATCCGGAGGCGGATATCGGCGTGATCTATATCGAAACCGGCGGTTATTTACCGATGTGCGGTCATGACACTATAGGCGTTTGTACGGCATTAGTCGAGACTGGAATGATCCCCGTCACAGAGCCTACGACGTATTTGAAGCTCGATACGCCTGCGGGACTGGTGGAAGCGGAGCTTGCAGTGCAAAACGGGAAGGTGCAAAAAGTAGCTTTTCAAAATGTTCCCGCATTTTTATATAAGCATGTAAAGGTAGAAGCTGAGGGATTGGGCGGCGTCTACTGCGACATCGCATACGGGGGCAACTTTTACGCGATAACGGATGCCCGGGTGTTGGGGCTTGAGCTTACGCCATCTAACGCAGAAACTATTGTGCAAATGGCCGTAAACTTGCGCAAAGCGATTAACCAATCGGTGGGCGTGGTGCATCCGGAGGCTCCTTATATAAGAGGATTAACCCACGTTGAATTTTATACAGACCCGACGCATCCGGATGCCCATGTGAAAAATACCGTGATCGTCCCTCCTGGCGGAATTGACCGCTCGCCTTGTGGCACAGGAACGTCGGCTAAGCTTGCGGTGATGTTCAGCAAAGGGGAAATTCGTATGAACGAAGAGTTTGTACACGAAAGTATTGTCGGTTCGCTGTTCCGCGCCAGGGTTGTCAGCACGACGCAGGTAGGCCGCTTCCCGGCTGTGGTGACAAGAATTGAAGGTTCGGCATGGATGACGGGGATGCACACATTTTTTATGCATGAGGATGATGAGCTTGACGAAGGCTTTTTATTGATTCCGCCTGCAGAAGATCACTGAAGATTGCCGCAAATAGTAGTTTAAATGGGAGGGCAAACGATGGAACTGAAGCAGTATTATACAACGATTGACGCGCATACGGGAGGAGAGCCACTGCGTATTATTACAGGGGGGATTCCACCTTTAAAAGGCGATACCATCCTTGCGAGAAGGGCTTATTTCCGCGAACATTATGATTACATTCGGAAGGTGCTCATGTTTGAACCGCGAGGGCACAATGGGATGTACGGTTGTGTAATCACATCGCCAGTAAGTCCAGATGCCGACTTCGGTGTACTGTTTATGCATAACGAAGGATTCAGCACGATGTGCGGGCATGGCATTATTGCTGTGGTAACGGCCGCCATCGAAATGGGCTTTCTTCCGCAAGTGGAGGAACGCTCGCAGATTATTATTGATACTCCGGCCGGAAAAGTGTTTGCGAAAGCCGAATGTGATGGCACAGAGGTGAAATCGGTTTCGTTTCTGAACGTTCCATCGTTCGTTTTCGCTCAAGACGTACGAGTAGAAGTTCTAGGCAAATCTTTCACAGTAGACATTGCTTTTGGCGGCGCCTTCTATGCGATTGTCTATGCAGAGGAGCTTGGCAGCTCAGTTGACATTGCTGATCTGTCTAAGCTCCAAGAGTGGGGCTCTGCGATTAAAGCCTATATTGAGAGCCATATGACGGTTAGCCATCCCTTAGAGCCGCAGCTGCAGGGCATTTATGGCGTGATCGTTTCCGATTCTCCGCGCAAGGAGGGCTCGCATTTGCGCAATGTGACGATTTTCGCAGATGCGCAAATTGACCGTTCGCCTTGCGGAACGGGAACTTGTGCGCGTATGGCGGTATTGCATGCCCGTGGCGAGTTAGAGATCGGTCAATACTTTGTGCATGAAAGTATTGTAGACAGTCAGTTTACGGGACGCGTCATGGAAACGGTGAAAGTGGCTAAATATGAAGCTATCGTTCCTCTTATTCAAGGGAGAGCTTTCATTACTGGGACACATCAGTTTATCGTCGACCCATCTGACCCGCTCGGGGAAGGCTTCCTTCTGGGTTAATGGAAGCAGGAGGACTAAGGAGGCAGCGTACATGTATTCATATAGCGTAACGCAATGGATCTACGGAAATGAAGATTTGGAAACGAGTCTAGCCAGATTGAAAAAGTACGGTTATGACGGTGTGGAGCTTGCTGGTGAACCTGATAAGATGGACTTGAGTGCTGTTCAATCACTGCTAAACAAGTATGGTTTGACATGCACCTCCATATGCGGAATTTATACTTTGGATCGCGATCTCTCTAGTCCTAACGAGGAAATACGGAGTCATGCCGTTCAATATGTGAAGTCATGTGTCGACATGGCTGTACGGTTAGGGGCTTCTGTTGTCATCGTCGTTCCGTCGCCTGTTGGAAAAAGCGCCCCAGATTCGACCTTTCAGGAAGAATGGAAGCTGGCAGTCTCCAGCCTTCAAGATGCAGGGGACTACGCGAAATCGAAAAACATCGTTCTGGCGATCGAGGCGTTAAATCGATTTGAAACCTATTTGGTCAATACATTAAGCGCGGCTAAACAGCTGGCCCAAGAGGTGAACCAAAGCAGTGTACGAATCATGGCTGATTTGTTTCATATGAATTTGGAGGAAAGAAGCCACAGAACTGCACTTCAGAACATAGCTCCCTATTTGGCTCATGTTCATATCGCTGACAACACGAGAGAAGCGGCCGGTTTAGGCCAAACCAACTTTGAAGAAGTATTTAGAACTTTGTATGAGCTCGGTTACCAAGGGTGCATTACCATGGAATTTATGCCACCGGTATCTAATCCGTACATGGCGGCTCAACAAAGCGAATCCGGCGCACTTCATGATCGATATACCCAACAATCCATCTGTCATATCAAGGGCATCGTCAGAGCATTGATGAAATAAGGGTTCGGGTTCGAAAGATGTACTTTTTGCAGATCGAGGCTGGTCGGACTGGTCAGGCTGGTCAGGCTGGTCAGGCTGGTCAGCCTAAACCTAATAGGACCGTCAGATGTTCCCTGACGGTTTTTTTATAAAAGCAAGAAGGTGTGCTCGATTTTACTCTTAACCACAACTTGGAATTGAATCTCTGGATAAATCTTATCCCAGTCCTTTTCGAGGTCTTTCCACTGCTTGGGGTACTTCCGGTGAACGATTTCTTTAATTCCGATGAGATCGACCTTATTTTTTTTCGTATAAGCAATAAACGCCATCATCTGCTCCTTTAACGAATCATTCAGTTGATCTTTCCACTTTTCAAGTTGTTCAGGGTCGATCTTCGTTTCTTTTTGTACCTCTGCTACGTCAAATTCAGCGTGAAGTTCTATCGTAACTGATGGAATACCATTTTGCAGGTGAGGTATGATCTTCGCTGAGTTATGGGTGTTTTCAAAAGAAAAGGACTTCGTTTTCTCTTGTGAATGAAGCGTCTCCTCTGCCTCTTTCGATTCATTGATAGCTCGAAGATAAGACTTGGTTTTCTCTCCGTCCATATAGGAAATCAGTTTGTCTTGGGCAAAGACGTACATGCCTCCAACGCGCAAGTTCAATTTCTCTGTTGTGGGATGCTTATACACATGCAACGCCGGTATAGTCAAATCGTTGTAATCATTAGTTAACGTCTGAAATACTTGCATTTGTGTTACTCGTTTGGTACTAGCGTTGCTTTTTTGCGCTTTGATAAGCCCAGTAAGCCCAATTGAGGTCAATTTTTGCAGCGGAACGTCGGCTGAAAGGATATCCTTTGCTTTTCCGTCTGTAATGTACACATTCGTCATGTTTCGAAAATGACGTAAACGAGTGAGTATATCAAAATGTTTCTTTAATCCTTCCTGTGCCACCTCTTTACTGAAAACAATGCCGCTAATATGCCCCCAAATCAACGTTCTGCTCGTATTAGCACTCAATTTCCTGGCAATATCAAAAATCGTTTCCCCTACCTCAGAGAGGTACACGGGATTTCCTCTAAGCCCTGAAGGTGCCTGACCCTGTGGAACCGTCTGCGATATTTCAACTGTTACACGAATGTTATTATTTTCTTCTTTATCGATAGTAAGCGTATGAACAATGGCTATTTCATTTAGCTCCTCCCTCCCCCAACAACCCGTCAATGTCGATAACATTATAATCAAAACCATAATAGAAATGACCCGCTTAGGCATGAGATTCTCCTCCTGTTACGGTTGTTTGCTCTTTCTTTTGCGGACAATCAGGGCCACTAGCAGGATTAAAATTGGAAGATATAGTTGAAAAGTTTGGAAATACCACGGTTTCACATTATAAATTGTCGATAATTGTACCAAGCTGGATACTTTAAATTTGGTATGAATAAACATACAAAGAGCGATGGGCAGAATGAGCCAACGATGGTTTTTTATGCTTAACACCTCGGAGAGACCATACACACTTCCCATGAAATAAAAGGAGAACTTGATGAAAATGCCAAGCATCCAAATCGTTACAACAAACATATCAATCCGATCCACGATGTTGGCAATATTGATGTTGCGAATCAGTGACAGCGTCGGATATGTTAGTTTTTCCGTTGTTTCTGCTCCCAGAGTCATCGTGGAAACCAAAACGAGTATGCAGGAAAGTAAGGTAGCTAGAAGCATCCCTATGGCCGCGTAAACAGGTGTATGTTTTGTTTTCCGAACATGGTTGATAAACATGCAAACGATAAAAGCATCTCCAAAGAAGGACGTCGGCACTGCCCAAAATTTCAATGGCTTGAAAAGGCCATTTTCCAAAATAGGCAATAAATATTCAGGATGATACTGATTGACCAGGAGTAAGCAAAGTATGAGATAAGCACAAAAAGTGATGAAAAAAATGACTTCATTCATGCGAGAAATCACTTCCATACCATGAAATACTGCATATGAAGATAGAACAATTGCAACAATTAGAAAAACAGAGAAGGGAGTGGAAGGTTCTATTGTAATAAGAAAGAAATCAGTAAACTCACGCATCACCCACGTACATAAATCAATAAAATAAAAAATATAGGCAAAGTTTAATAATCCTCCTACAATGCGCCCGAACACAATACGATTAATTTGAAAAAAACTTTTTCCAGGAAAAAGTCTTTCTAGAACAATAAACAGCAGGATGTTTATACATCCAAAAAGTCCGAAGATAAATATAAAAAGCCAACCGTCTCTGCCGGTCGTAGAAGTAAGGGACTGTGGAACGTATAAAATGGTTGTGGCGATGGAGAGAACGGCAAGCAGCTGCATGAACTGTCGATTTGAAATGACCTCTTTTTCCATTGCTAACCACCCTACACAAGTTCTTGGTACTATTTCTTTCCAGAGCGCATGGATTCTTTCACTCGAAAAAGAGATGAGCGTTTCTTATTCAATGTTATTGGGCGGCGTAAAAATGTATCAATGCTATCGGACCAATTAAATGGGGCCAAAGGAGAAAGATAAGGCACACCAAAGGAACGCAAGGAAGTTAAGTGTATAAAAATTAAAATGGCAGCTGCCATCAAACCTACATAACCTAAAATTCCTGCTAAGAGAATAACAATGAACCGAACAAAACGAACGGCGAAGGCAGCGCTGGTGGCAGGAATCGTAAAGGAGCAAATGCCTGTGAAGGCAACGAGAATAACCGTCTCTGGCGAGACAATTCCCGCCTGCACAGCTGCTTGCCCCAGAACAAGCGCACCCACGATACTGACCGCAGAACCAACTTGTTTAGGCAACCGAATGCCTGCTTCGCGCAAAATCTCAAATACTCCCTCCATCAGCAGGACTTCAACTAATGTAGGATAAGGAACAGGTTCGCTTCCTTGGACGACACTCATTAATAAGGGTGTTGGAAGGAACTCCGGGTGATAGGTTACCGTTGCAATGTAGAAAGCGGGCAAGAACAATGTAATAAAGGTACAAAGTAACCGTAACAACCTAAGAATGGTTGAGACATGATAGCGCCAGTAATAATCTTCACTCACCTGGAGCGACTGAAAAAATACATAAGGGACAATCAAAGACCCCGGCACCGCATTTAGCATGATAACGACTCTTCCGTCTAGTAGTGCGCCCACCACTTTATCTGGTCGCTCTGTGGTTTCTATTAGAGGGAACAGCGTCATCCTGTTATCGGTCAACCATTCCTCCACATAGTTGACATCAAGAATATCTTCTTCAGGAATGTTTGAGATTCGATTATGCACTTCCTGCAAGATTTTATCGCTAACGATACCTTGAATGGATAATATGGCAATCGTATTCTTCGTGTATGAACCTATCTTCTTATACTCCACTTTGAGCCTCGAAGATTTGCAGTGAAAGCGAACTAACGCGATGTTGTTCGTTAACGACTCGGTAAAACCATCATGTGGTCCTTTGATCGAGACCTCGTTTTCTGGCTCTTTAACAGATCTCGTTTGGACGGAAATTGTATCTACCGCTAAAGCTTGAGCTACACCTTCCAATAGAAAAATGGTACAACCACTGATTAACTCTTCAACTGCTTCTTCGATGGTTTCCACGCAGTTGTTAGATCTAATTTCAAGCAAAGTTACTAAGTAATCTATGATTCCAATTTCATCGTTTGTTATTTCGGGAAATTTCACTAATCTATTTAACAAGTCGGTCGGATCAGCAAGGCCTCCTAGGTACAAGATACCAATCACATGGTTGTTCTCAAACTCGATTTTTTTTACAACCAAATCTCCTGTATCGTACAAATCTGCCTTGATCGCATCGATACTCGCTTGCATATCGAGTTGAATATTTGTTTGGTTAGCCTTGTTCATCTTACGTGAATTTACACCGCCCTCGGTTATTAATTCCTATTTTTTCCTTAGTGAGTATTTTTAAACATTGAACAACCATGAATAAAGAACGGTGTTTTCGGGGACATTGGATTCAGGTGATATATATGAAACCATTTGTGTACTTACACATAGCCGCGGTTATATGGACACTGTTTCTTCTTAATTATTTGCCGAAAAGCAAAATGCTTGAGACCAATCAAAGTAACCAGTGGCTTTTTATAATTGTGAGCTTGTGGACGATTGTACCCACGCTGCTTATGATCTGTCTAACAGCATGGATATCTAAAAGAAAACGTAATTCTATTTCCGAAACAAAATGAAGAATTGTAACAAAGGGCAGCCCCCAAGTCGAATGCCGACTTGGGAGCTGCCCTTGTGTTTTAAACAGTTATTTCATCTCATTATTTTCAAAAATGGATAAACGTCTTTGAAAACTCTCTTTCCAATTCACTTCGATCATTTCAGCAGCTGCAGCAAAATCCGCTGTTTTTATTGCTTGGATAAATTTCGTATGCTCCTCGACAGACTGCGCGGCTCCTAAAAAACCGTTGAAGTAGGTAACTTCATGACGGCGAAGCTTTTTCTTCAAACCATCTAATACACGGATAAGCTCTTTGTTAGCTGATAAATCGATAAAGACTTGATGAAATTGATGATCAAACTTCTGTGCATCCAGCGCATTTTCATTTTTCAAAGCCTGAGTAAGGCCTTCGTTAAATGCTTCTAACTGCTCTACATGAATAGCTTGAAAATTTGTCTGAGCAAATGAAACAGCAAGCTTCTCCAGCGACCAGATAATCGGGTACAGCTGATAAGCTTCATCAAAATCAACTGGGGCCACTTGTGTCCAGCTATTTGCTTTTGTTTGCACCATGCCTTCTTCTTCTAATCGTAGAAGAGCCTCACGAATTGGCGTGCGACTTGCCCCTAACACCTCGGCTAATTCTTGATCTTTCAATTTATCCCCAGGTTTTAAAATCCCGGTTATGATCCATTCTTGTATTTGATGGTAAACCTGTTCCCGTATGGAAGAGCGGTTTACTTTAGATGCATGTGTAGGTAACAATTAAATACCTCCTCAACATTACTTGTATGTAATATATCATGTGGAATTTGTGTTCATCAAGCGAGTAAAGAAGGTACCTGTTGTTTCAACAAGGGATCTTGACACTGTATTATTTCAAATGTAACATGTAATATATCACATATCAATAGGCAATCGCATGATATTTGCCATAAGAACTAACACATTTATTTGGGGGATGAGGCAAATGAGGGATATAGCAGAAATGAAATATATTGCAAATGAGTATGCCCGAAAAAAAGAAATCAATAAAACGCGTATCGCATTTTTGGATAAAGAAGTTGTAGAAAAAGTTAGACATTTTCACAGGAGTTTTCCCGAATATCAAGTAACTCCACTGCATAGCTTAAACGGATTGTCACGAAAACTAGGCGTTAGTAAGATATGGATCAAAGACGAATCCTACAGATTTGGACTTAATGCTTTTAAAGTATTGGGCGGATCCTATGCTGTAGGACAATATTTGGCAGAAAAATTGAACATGGATATTTCAGAGCTTTCTTTTGAAAAACTAAGATCGAAAGAAATGAAAGAAATACTCGGGGATATTACTTTTGTGACAGCTACGGATGGGAATCATGGAAGAGGGATTGCCTGGGCGGCAAATCAGCTAGGACAAAAATCAGTCGTATTTATGCCAAAAGGTTCATCAGGAATACGATTAAATCATATTAGAAAAGAAGGAGCAGAAGCTTCTATAACGGATTTAAATTATGATGATGCGGTAAGATTGGCAAATCAATATGCAGATGAACATAATGGTGTATTGATACAAGACAGTGCTTGGGAAGGCTATGAAAAAATCCCCGCGTGGATTATGCAAGGATACTGTACGCTTATTGATGAAGCAATGGAACAGATGAAGGCTTCTGGACAAGAGAGTCCTACTCATGTATTTCTTCAAGCTGGGGTTGGTTCTTTTGCCGGAAGTATACAAGGATATTTGTTATCTCAATTTGGTGAGGATAGACCTATAACGATCATTGTTGAGCCCAATGAAGCTGCTTGCCTATTTAAATCTGTTTCAAAAAATGATGGGAAGCCTCATGCAGTAACAGGTAATTTGTCTACTATAATGGCAGGGCTTGCTTGCGGTGAGCCTAGTACAATTGCTTGGGAAATTTTAAGAGATTATGCGGATATGTATATAGCTTGTCCTGATCATGTGTCGGCGAAGGGGATGAGAATGCTGGGAAATCCAATAGCTGGTGATCCTAAAGTTATTTCAGGCGAATCCGGTGCCGTCGGTTTGGGCGTTTTAAGTTTGATTTTGGAAGAAAATGATTTTCCTGAAATCGCTGAAAAAATAAATATTAACAAGGATTCAAACATTCTCATTATTAGCACAGAGGGAGATACAGACCCTGAAAGTTACAGGAAAATAGTGTGGGATGGCATCTATCCATCTATTTATTCCAAATAATAGGCTATAATGAAAGGGGAAATGTTAGATGCTTTTTAAAAGTTTAAACCTATCCATCGACGCCGATCGCTTGCTCGGCCGAATTCGTGAGCTCGGGCAGATTGGCCGTGACGATGATAGTGCACTGACGAGGTTGGCCGCCTCCGAAGCCGATAAGGCAGGTCGCAACGCGCTTGTGGATTGGATGAAGGATGCCGGTTTGGAGATTGCGGTTGATCGCATCGGCAATGTTTTCGGCATCTGGCGAGGTTCAGACAATGGCGATCACGCGCCAATCCTGGTTGGCTCGCACATTGACACGGTCATCAATGCCGGTATTTATGACGGCTGCTATGGTGTGCTCGCCGGCGTCGAGGTGATCGAGACCTTGCGGTCGGCTGGATTTGTCCCTTCCCGTCCGATCGCGGTCGCAGCGTTCACCAATGAGGAGGGCGTGCGCTATGCGCCTGACATGATGGGCTCCCTAGTGTTTGCGGGAGGTCTCTCGGTCGAGGAGGCGCTCGCAACAGTGGGCACCGACGGGACCTTGTTAGGTGCAGAGCTTGAGCGTATTGGTTATGCGGGCGCGGAAGAGCCGGGCTTCTTGCAGCCGCACGCCTATGTCGAGCTCCACATCGAACAAGGACCGGTGCTCGAGCGTGAGGGCATCCCGATCGGTGCGGTGGAGAACCTTCAGGGAATCTCGTGGCAGCGCGTTACGATTGAAGGTGTCGCAAACCACGCCGGTACGACACCCATGGCAATGCGACACGATGCAGGACATGCGGCTGCCCGTGTAATGACATTCTTGCGCGACCGAGTCTCCGGCTCGAACGCGCCCACCGTGGCGACGGTCGGCTGCATCAATTTCGAGCCCAATGCGATCAATGTTATCCCGTCGCGTGCCACGTTCACCGTTGACCTGCGCGATCCGGATGAGATGAGATTAAAGAATGAAGAAACTGCACTCGCAGATTATTTAATAGAACTCGCGTCTGCCGAAGGCGTATCGATCTCTGTCGAGCAGCTGGCTCGCTTTGAGCCTGTCATCTTTGACAACACCATCGTCGAGTTGGTAGAGCAGGCCGCCAAGCAGCGGGGACTGAGCTCCAAGCGAATGACGTCTGGCGCAGGCCACGACGCTCAGATGATCGCTCGCATTTGCCCGGCGGCTATGATCTTCGTTCCTAGCGCCCACGGGATCAGCCATAATCCTCGCGAATACACTTCGGGGCCTGAGTTGGTTAACGGTGCCAACATACTGCTTGACGTCGTAGGCAAGCTAGCTGGCCTCGATTAACCTTTTGTGAATTAGGAGAATTATCTTCAATGAGTGAACGAGCAAGTGGCTTAAATAAAACGTATGCTATGCAGTTGGCAACCATCTTTGTGGGATTCATTATTTTTGGAATATCAGAAAATATTAAAGGTCCAGCAATTCCGCTTATTCAATACGATTTTAGTCTGGATGAGAAGCAGCTTGGCTCCCTTTTGTCACTCAATGCGTTTGGTTATTTGATCGCCTGCGCCTTTACGGCGTACTTGACCCGTAAATTGGGTGTCAAAGCTGTGAGCCTTCTTGCCTTCGGGACTATGCTGATTTCGGGAATCCTTATCTTTTTCTCCCGCAGCTATCCGATTTTCTCCTCGTCTTATTTTTTGATGTACATTGGCAATGGTATGCTTGAGATCGCTCTTGCCATTCTTGGAGCTCGTATTTTTGTCAAAAATACCGGCACAATGATGAATTTGTCCCATTTCTTTTATGGGCTCAGTTCTATTGCAGCCCCCATGCTTGCATCAGGTTTGATGTCGGTGAGTCTGTTCGGGCATATGGTAGACTGGCGGGGGATGTATCTCATCATGCTTTCCTTGTCCGTACTGCCGATGATTCCAGCATTTCTCGGCTCTTTTCCGGGTGACAATCTGCCGCATGAGGAGAAAACTCCGTTAAAAACGTTGATACGCGATCCTGCTATTTGGCTAATCGTACTCATTCTTACGTCTGGTGTCGTTTCGGAAATGGCGGTGGGAGGATGGTTGGTCAATTTTCTGGAAAAAGCCTATAAGTGGGAATCCGTTTCTGCATCCGGCATGTTGTCCGCGTTCTTCTTATGCTTCTCGCTTGGAAGACTTCTGCTGGGACCAGTCACAGATAAGATCGGGTTCAATCTATCCCTCATTATTTTCTCTGGATTTTCCTCAGTAAGTACCTTCCTCGCGATCTGGGGAGGAGAGTCATTTGCATTTCTGTTCGCTGTAGCTGGAATAGGAATTTCGCTGATTTACCCAACGGTCATGGCCTTTATTGCTAGGAGATATCCACACAGCAGTGAAACTGCCATCACATTTGCCGTTACCCTCATGGGTATAGGGAGCGTTATCGGTAACTATGCGATTGGGGCTATCACCAACGGCATCAAAAACCTCTACGGATCAGAAGGGGAAATGGCGCTGGTGCGCGGACTACAAGCGGGATACGGATTTATCGGACTTTGTGCGCTCATCTGTGCGTTATCAGGCATTATCTTGTATAAATATTTGAAAGCACGCAAAGAGCTGATATAATTTCGGAATTTGAAATAAAAAGCGTCCTCCAAACTGTTTAGTCGGTTTGAAGGACGCTTTTTCCTTTTTAGAAGGCAGGAACTACTGCTACTCCGTACTTGTCTTGGATAAATTTTTTCACTTCAGGAGAGGTCAAAGCAGCTCCCAGTTTTTTGATTTCATCGCGGTTTTCGTCGCCTTTGCGAACGGTAATTACGTTGGCGTAAGGAGAGTTTGCATCTTCTCTGAACAAGGCTGTTTTTGGATCGATTTTCGCCTCAATAATAATGTTCGTGTTGATAACCGCGCCATCAAGATCTTGTAAGGATCTAGCTAATGTAGGGGCTTCAGCTTCCACGAATTTTAGGTTTTTCGGATTGCTGACAATGTCTTTAGGCGTTGCTTGGTAGGTAGTCAAACCGTCTTTCAACTTGATTAATCCTTGCTGCTGAAGGAGTACAAGCGCTCTATATTCGTTGGAGGGGTTGTTCGGAATACCAATTTTCGCGCCATCTTTAATATCATCCTTCGATTTAAGCTTGGTGGAGTAGAAACCGATTGGCTCAACGTGAACTTTGATCGGATTCACAAAGTCGAAGCCTTTTTCAGTTTTAACCGAATCGAAGTAAGGCACATGTTGGAAGTAGTTCGCGTCGATTTGCTTATCTTTAAGCAGCTGATTCAACAGACCTTCATCGGTGACTTTAACGACGAGGTTAATTCCTTGTTCTTTTAGCTTCGGTTTAACGAAATTAAGGATTTCAGAGTGCGGAATTTCTGCGGATCCGATGGTTAAAGTAACTTCTTTTTTTGGTGCTTCTGTTGGAGCGCTGGTTGGTGCTGCCGTAGTTGCGGCTGTTGCAGCTGCTTTGGGGCTGCTTGATGCCTCCGTGCTGCTCTTGGCACCGCACCCAGCAAGGATAACACTAAGAACTGCGAATAATGAAACGATAGAATAGAATCCCTTTTTAGCCATGAATAACTCACTCCTATTTCTTTTATGTATATTTGGTCATGCAATGAAACCCAATAGAAACAAAATGCTCTAGCATTAATCAAGCTTGAACCGTTTTTTATTTATGGATCTAGAGATGTAGTCTCCTGACCACTGAAAAATTTGCACAAGAAGAATAATGATAATGACCGTTGCGATGAGGACGTCTTCACGAAATCTCTGATATCCGAAACGGATGGCCAAACTGCCGAGTCCTCCTGCACCGATGGCTCCGGCAATGGCCGTAAACTCCGTGATGGCGATGATGGCAATCGTGACTCCGCGCACAAGCGCTGGCAGAGCTTCGGGAATAAGCACTCTAAATATTACCGTAAAAGGGGAGGCGCCAACGGCCTTTGCCGCTTCTATTTTCCCAATGCTAACTTCCTTCAACGATGTTTCGATAATCCTTCCTAAGAAAGGTGCGATACCGATCGAAAGTGAGACAATAGCGGCCGTAGGACCTAAGGTGGTTCCGACAATCAAACGAGATAAAGGCAGCAGCAGGACGATTAAGATGATAGAAGGAATGGAGCGAATGCAGTTAATGACCATACTAATGACTTTATGGAGCCCCGTAGCTTCAAGAATACCGCCTTTCTCCGTTACCACCAGAGTGACGCCGAGTGCAATACCCATAATCAATGCGAAAATGGAAGACCAAAACAGCATATAGAGTGTTTCTAAAAGAGCAGGCCAGAGTAATTCGATCAATTCTTGAATCATATGCTAACTCTCACCCTTTCTTCGACGTGATGCTTACTGCGGTAGAAATCAATGATTTTTACGAATTTCTTGGCAGTGTCGCTTTCTGGATGTAGGAAAAATTGGTCCACGGTTCCTTGTTCAACGATTTTACCTTTCTCAATAACCGCAAAGTTTTTGCAAATGTGCTGCAGCACATCGAGTTCATGGGTGATCAGCACAATGGTCAAATTAAGCTTACGGTTGATGTCTTTTAGCAGTTCTAGAATCGAGTAAGTCGTTTGAGGATCAAGCGCTGATGTCGCTTCATCGCTGAGCAGTACGTCTGGCTCATTCGCGAGAGCTCTGGCTATGCCAACCCGCTGCTTCTGACCTCCGCTCAACTGGGATGGATGGGCATTCTCTTTGTCACTTAGTTCTACAAGCTCCAGTATTTCTCTAACACGCTGGCGAATGTACGATTTGGGATGACCGGCAACTTTCAACGGGAAGGCCACATTTTCAAATACAGTCTTGGAATCAAGGAGGTTAAATTGTTGGAAAATCATGCCGATTTTCAGCCTAGCTTGGCGCAGGTTTTTCTCAGACAGATCTGTAATGACCTTGCCTTCGATCTCAATGCTCCCGGAGTCAGGCTCCTCCAACCGGTTCAGACATCGGATTAGTGTTGATTTGCCTGCACCGCTAAAGCCTATAATGCCAAAGATATCCCCTTTTTCGATCTCAAGGTTGACATTCTCTAAGGCAGTGAAAACTGACTGGGATGTTCGATATGTTTTATTAAGATTTTTGATGACAATCATTGTGATCCTCCTTAAAACCGATTAATCCGAGTGATTTAGTTTAATTTAAATCATGTCTCAAATTCTGTCAAGAATATTTCTTTTGCCGTTTGTTCAGGCTTTTCATTCTGGGATTGACGGTTATTGGGGAGGGTGGTAAATTAAAACAAATTAAATTTATTGTATTACTTGGAATTAAAGGAGGAAGACCCATGTCTCGTAAAAGACAAATAAAACTGTCCGCCTATTTGGTGGGAACCGGTATGCATGTAGCATCTTGGAGACATCCTGAAGCTCAGGCGGATGCCAGCATTGATATTGATTATTACAAACATTTGGCTCAAATTGCGGAGAGAGGGAAGTTCGATATTGCCTTTATTGCGGATAGCTTGGCTATCAATGAGGAATCGCACCCGAACATTTTGACCCGCTATGAACCTATCACCTTAATTACAGCGTTAGCAGGGGCAACCTCAAAGATCGGCGTTGTCGCGACAGCCTCCACCTCATACGTGGAGCCCTTTAATTTAGCGCGTCAATTCATGTCCGTCGATCATATCAGCAAGGGCAGAGCCGGTTGGAATATTGTAACGACTAGAGATTTGTCTGGGAATACAGCATTGAATTTCAATGGCAGTGAGCATTTTGAGCATAGCTATCGATATAAAAGGGCCGAAGAATTTATTGATGTGATCAAAGGCTTATGGGATTCATGGGAGGATGACGCCTTTATCCGTGACAAAGAAAGCGGGCAGTTTTTTGATCGCAGCAAGCTTCATAAGCTGGACCATGTAGGCGAGTTTTTCTCGGTGCAGGGGCCGTTAAATATTCATCGCTCCAAACAAGGCCATCCTGTTCTGGTGCAAGCCGGATCTTCGGAGCCTGGACAACTGTTTGCCGCCAGGAGCGCAGAGGTTATTTTTTCACATAAAAATAGCCTCGAGGACTCTCAAGAATTTTACCGTTCATTCAAAAGTAAGGTCGTCTCATTCGGCCGCTCCGCGGATGAAGTTCATATTCTACAAGGCATTTCGCCGATTATTGGGGAAACCGAGGAGATCGCGCAGCAGAAGCTTGACTACTTGGAATCTTTAATAACCGATGAAACAGGCTTAAAGTTTCTGACCGATTATTTCGGAGGCTTGGATTTGAGTGAGCATACGCTCCAAACCCGATCGCTTGATATTGGATTTGGCGAACTA
Source organism: Paenibacillus andongensis (assembly GCF_025369935.1). Taxonomy (NCBI): domain Bacteria; kingdom Bacillati; phylum Bacillota; class Bacilli; order Caryophanales; family Paenibacillaceae; genus Paenibacillus; species Paenibacillus andongensis. The sequence goes on from NZ_CP104467.1 coordinate 1,409,911, forward strand.
ACGGGTGTACGATTCGAATATGAGAAATTTCGTCCTTTCGTTATCAAAGAAAATCCTACCCTTAGAGAACTATACTCTTTGTTAACCGGGTCTTATACCGTCAACGACTTTGTAGGAACACCTGAAAAAATAGCCAATAATTTAGAAAAATGGTTTGTTGAAAGAGCAGTAGACGGCTTTATGCTGATGTCACCGCTTTTGCCGAGCAGTTTGGAGGATTTTGTAAATCTGGTCGTCCCACTTTTGCAGGAGAGAGGTTTATTCAGGACTGAATACGAAGGTGACACGCTTCGTGATCATTTGAATTTGCCGGTGCCCCAAAATCGGTATAGCTTAACACAGTCGGCATCCAATAAGTAACGATCCCCTTACAAGGAGGAAGAGCATGTTAAAGGATTTAGAAATATTTGAAGCCTCGCCAGCTCAAGTAGAAGAGGTGTTAGCGATATGGCTAGAAGCCGCTTATTGGATGCAGTCCAAAGGCATAGACCAATGGCGGCCTGAACATTTTAACCGAGATGTTGTTTTGGACTATTTTACCAATCGGCATATCTTTCTAGCGAAATATAACAATGAATATGTGGGAAGCTTTGCCCTCCAATGGTCCGATCCTAGCGTATGGGGGGATCTACATAACGAGGAATCCGGATATTTGCATCGGTTTGCGGTCCGTAGAACTCAGGCAGGACGCGGATTTGGCGGCTATTTTCTGGCATGGATCGAAGACTATGTGAAATCCAAAGACAAAAAATTCTTGAGACTCGATTGCATGGCTGCCAATGAGGTGTTGAACACATTTTATTGCAGCCATGATTTTCTTATAAAGGCACCTTTGACTTGAGTAATGGGAAGGTTAGCTGGCGAGGAAGCTTGTATGAGAAGGAATTATAAATACGGGTTTCGCAAATTAACTGTTGACTGTTGCAGATGTTATTAATAGAATTAATCAAGGGTAGTAATTCATACCAAATAACTAGGGATTAAAAGCGCTTGATGTTCCAGATATACTGGACATATATATCGCCCGTCAACGCATCCTCATAGCAGGATGAAGTAGAATGATAATTATTTAACCTTCGGATAATAAATACAGCTAACTCGACAACGAGAAGCAAACTGATTCAGTTTGTTTCTTGTTGTCTTTTTTGCATTTTCACATTTGGAGGCTGTTCCATGGCAACTACCCACACGAATCGTATGGCGCTGAGTAACACGACTAACGCGAGATGAAGGCGATTATCTGGCAGATGTTGAGCTTCGTACGGAGGACTTGAATAAATTGCGGGAGATTGTCTCGAAATATTGGTCAATAACCGAGGTGAAACCTCATGATGTTAAAGGGTTTCACCATGTCCGTATTGAGCTTTTACAGAAATAGGCGCGTTTAGAGAAGAACCAACAAACCTTTAAGTTTGCTGATTTTTGCGTTATAAACGCTGACTCATCCTATGCTGCTGCCTAAATTCATTCGGCGAGAAGCCCGTAAACCTTTTGAACATTCGGGATAAATAAGGCGTTTGCATGCCCAGTTGTTCGGCTATTTCGGCGATGGTCATATCTGAATGGAGGAGTAGTAGGTTGGCCTTTTGCATTCTCTTTTTATTGATGTAGACGATAGGTGAGACGCCGAGCATCGATTTGAAATAGTGTAAAAAATACTTCGGGTGAAAATGGACGAGTTGGGATAACATGTCCACTGTCATTTGTTCGGTCAGGTGCTTTTCGATATATTGCAGCACAATATACAGTTTATGGACGGATGGAATCGATGTCGTTTGGAGCGGATCTACCGTTGATCGTTCAATGAATCGTGATATCATATGAAATAATAACGATTTGACAATGAAAGGCGCAGCTAGCCCATCGCTCTCATGCTGGGTAATCAGTTCTTGGAATTGATTTTTTATCGTATCGTCATTTCTCATGGCGATGCAATGAGGTGTGATCAACAAATCAAACAAATTATTTTCCCCAACTGTTGCAGTAAAGTGACACCAATATGTTAAAAAAGGATTGCTCTCATTGGTTGAACAAGAGATACGCGTTCCGGCTGGCACCAGAAACAGCTCCCCTGGAACAGGGTAGTATTCGATATGATTGATTTTCAGCCAACCTTCTCCTTCCAGAAAAAAATAGAGCACGTTTTCTCCTTGGATGATGTTGGTACCGCCCCAGTCTGGCCTCACTCTCGTAAGAGCACCCGTCGACATGTGGATCTGTGTATTTGATAAATACGTACGAGCCAAATTCATTCTGCTGTTCACCTTTTTCATAAAGATAGCTTACTATTGTGCAAAAACTTCCTATTATTATATATTCATTTCCCCGTTTCCGCATCTTACAATGATATCAATCACATTGTTTGAAAGGGGATTACGATAATGAATCACACTATACTAGCCAAGCCAACGGAGCAGCAGCTTAAGTGGCAGGATATGGAATTCGGAATGTTTTGTCACTTTGGCATGAATACGTTTTGCGATCAGGAGTGGGGGGAAGGTACGGATTCGCCGGAGTTGTTTAACCCGACGCAGCTTGATGCTCTGCAGTGGGTGCGAACAGCCAAACAAGCGGGGTTTGCTTACTTTGTTTTAACGGCCAAGCACCATGATGGCTTCTGTTTATGGCCGACGGAAACGACCGATTATTCCGTTAAATCGAGCCCTTGGCGAAATGGACAAGGCGATGTCGTTCGAGAGGTTGCGGATGCGTGTAAGCAGGAGGGCATCCGTTTCGGTATCTATTTATCTCCGTGGGACCGACATGAACCGTGTTACTCGGACAAGGAGGCTTATGACGATTTCTATGCCGCTCAGCTTACGGAATTGCTAACGCAATATGGACCACTAGTCGAGCTTTGGTTCGATGGGGCCGGCTCTCATGGCAGGGAATACGACTGGCGACGCATCATGGGATTAGTGAAGCAGCATCAGCCGGATGCGATGGTCTTCAACATGGGGGCGCCCACGATCCGCTGGGTAGGCAATGAAGACGGCGTTGCGCCATATCCGTGCTGGAACACGGCAGAATCCGCGAAGCTAAGTATGTACACGCAAGATATGTCGGCATGGCTGCCGGAAACACCGGCATGGGTGCCCGCCGAGTGCGATGTGCCGATCCGCAAGGATCGCTGGTTCTGGCATCCGAATGACGAGCACACGCTTCGCTCGTTGGACAACTTACTCGATATTTACTATCGCTCAGTCGGACATGGCTGCACGCTTTTGCTAAACTTGGCTCCCGATAATCGGGGACTCTTGCCAGAGGCGGACGTTAACCGACTGCTTGAATTCACTGACGAAATCAAGAGAAGATTCTCTGACCCCATTGCTGCGACAGATGGAGAGGGAGATTCTGTAGTGTTGTCGTTTGAGGCAGAAACCGATGTCAATCACGTGATTTTGATGGAGGATATTGCCCACGGCGAACGCATCCGTTCTTATGTGATCGAAGCAGAGCAGCAAGGGCAATGGGGGGAACTGCTGAAAGGAAGTGCCATCGGCCACAAGAAAATCGATCGGTTTGATTCGGTACGTACCAAGCAGCTGCGGCTTCGAGTTACGGCTAGCGTGGACAAAGCTCTGATACGGAGTTTTGCCGGTTATCATTGCTGATTAGAATAAGGAAAAATCGATTCGGGTTTGTGTGGCTCAGCTCTAGGGCCCCGTACTCAGTTATACCAGGCACGACCATTTAGCTCGCGGAACGTAGATACCTTATTTTGCTCGAAACCGCTTATTTCCCGTTTTCGCGGAACGAGGAGCCGTTATTCTCCCGTTTTTGCGCTGTAAAAGCCGAAAAACACCAAAATAACGCCCCTACGTTCCGCGTACCAGCCCCGTATTGGCATAATCGCCGAAATAGCGGCACCTCGTTCCCCGCCAAACTAGATTAGCAGCTTATTATGTTCGAATTCGCTCCTGACCACTTGTGACAACCAGCATCTGCTTGTCTACTAGATGACGAAGGAGCGTTCTGGCATGTCTCGTGGTGACTTTAAGGTGATTATGCTCGCGGAACGTAGATACCTTATTTTGCTCGAAACGGCTTATTTCCCGTTTTCGCGGAACGAGGAGCCGTTATTCTCCCGTTTTCGCGCTATAAAAGCCGAAAAACACCAATATAACGCCACTACGTTCCGCGTACCAGCCCCATATTGGCATAATCGCCGAAATAGCGGCACCTCGTTCCCCGCCAAACTAGATTAGCAGTTTATATGTTCGAATTCGCTCCTGACCACTTGTGACAACCAGCATCTGCTTGTCTACTAGATGACGAAGGAGCGTTCTCGCATGTCTCGTGGTGACTTTAAGGTGATCCGCCAAATCAGCTGGGGTAAGGGGGCGAAGCAGCCTCCGAGCAAACCGCAAAGCTTCGCTTTCCAGCCACGACAAATCCTTCGGTACGCCTGTCGATACGAATTTTCCGACTAAGGAAAGCACTAGCTGCTGGCATTGTTTCGGTGTATCGGTTATCGATGAATAGGCGATTGGTATAACTACCCATCCGTCTAATGCTAGGTGACTGTGCCTTAGGCATAGGTCCTTGAATCTCCACGCTTCGATATCGCGAGCATGAGTGCCAAAGCCTTGCACTTCAATGACACCTTTAGCATCACCGGGCATGTAGGCAAGATCTAAATATCGATATCCATTGGAGAAGTCGCGCACCTCCCATTCGGGGTAAAGATGATTAAAGTTCCCGACGACGGGGTACCAAATCGTGCGCAAAAATTCCATCTCCGCGTGGCCTAGCCCTTTTTCCAGATGTTCCCGTCTTCTCCCGTTCGATTCTGCTTCCACCTGCTGCTGCAAAAACTGCTCAAATGCTTGTTCAAATTTCAAGCCATATTATCCTCCATCGTACCGGCCCTAAATAAAAACGCCGCCCCAATCCACGAACGCAAAGTAACAAATTTACTTGGCTTTTCATGAGATTAAGAGCGGCGTGTGCTTCACGACCATCTTACAACCAGTATATATAAATAATTCTCCTCCGCTAGAGGGGCTATGGAAGATACAGAGCAGCTAGAGGTACGAAAGTCATTTACACAGATTCTGTATCATATATCTTTTAGAATGAGTATACAAAGAACGCCAGCAATGAGAGGAGTCAATGAAATGGAAACTCCGAGACGGAATCAAGGTACGTTCGGAAATGTGCCTCAGCCCATTCGAAATGACGGCGCAGGAGGGATGGATGCCGGCCCCCGGGATGTGATGAGGGATATGGAAAACCCTGACATGCTGGTTCCGCCTGTAACGGATTCAGGCTTACTTCCTAACATGAAGTTTTCATTCTCTGACACTTCGATGACGTTAAATCACGGGGGATGGTCACGGGAAATCACCGTCAGGGAACTACCCATTGCGACCACGCTTGCAGGTGTAAATATGAGCTTGACCCCCGGTGGCGTCCGGGAATTGCATTGGCATCAACAAGCTGAATGGTCCTATATGATTTTGGGACGGGCGCGAATTACTTCCATCGATTCAGAAGGGCGAAATTTCATAGCCGACGTAGGCCCCGGCGACCTGTGGTACTTTCCTCCAGGACTGCCACACTCCATTCAAGGGTTGGAGCACTGCGAATTCTTGCTCGTTTTTGATGACGGGAACTTTTCAGACCTTAACACCTTATCGATCTCCGATTGGTTTGCACACACACCCAAAGATGTACTATCGGCCAATTTCGGAGTCCCTACGAGTGCCTTTAATCATATTCCTTCCGGGCAGGTTTATATCTATCAAGACAAGATTCCTGGTCCGCTGGAAAATGAGAAGGTACAGTCCCCTTACGGAACTATCCCCCTGAGCTTCAAGCATCAGCTACTAGCGCAAACACCAATCAAAACATCTGGCGGCAGTGTACGAATCGTAGACTCTTCTAATTTTCCTATATCTAAAAATATCGCAGCGGCGCTAGTTGAGATTGAACCGGGTGCAATGAGAGAACTGCATTGGCATCCGAATAACGACGAGTGGCAGTATTACCTTACCGGACAGGGACGCATGACGGTATTTGCTGGTAATGGTACAGCCCGTACATTTGATTATAGAGCAGGTGATGTCGGCTATGTACCATTTGCTACTGGGCACTATATTCAAAATACCGGTAATCAAACGTTATGGTTTTTGGAAATGTTCAAGAGCGACCGATTTGTTGACGTGTCGTTGAATCAATGGATGGCTCTTACTCCTCGTAATCTGGTTAGAAACAATTTGCATGTTGGACCCGAACTATTGGATGCGCTGCGCAAAGAGGAATGGCCCGTCGTCAAATATCCGGGGTTTTCTTATTATCCTAAGTAACGGTCGAAATAGGTGAAGATACAATGCTGCACTTCAAGTAGGAGTTTTTGAAAATGATGTCGAAATATATCTACTTACAGGTATCGCTAATTTTTGGGGGTAAAACGAATGAATCGCAAAAAAACGCTTTGGACATTGATCGTGTCACAAATCGTGTACGTCTTGTTTGTATTGGTTTGGCTATTTGTAGCAGGAATGTCGGTCATGATGTTCGACCATCCTGATGCGGTAAGTGATGTGAAGACTTGGCTGATTTTTTCTTATATTGTCATTTACCCGTTAGGACTTCTGGCCGCGCTAATTGCGGGATGGATTCTTTTTTCCCGCCGGAGGTATAAGGCTTCGCTGATCTGGAACTGTCTTCCGCTGCTCTGGATCGTGCCCTTGCTGGGCTTTTTGGCCTATGCGAATTTTTGAACCCATAAGCGCGGGGCTTTAGCGAGTATTAGCAAATAAGAAGGATAAACAAAAAGACACCGTAAAGGTGTCTTTTTGCATGTATTACATGGAAAATCGCCAGATCCCTTCCGGCAGAGGGTGAGTAAGGCTTTTGGTTCCGTCAAACATGGCCCGGTGTAAGCTTGAGCCGCTTGACTAATCCGGTTAAAAAGTATAAAAGTACGTGCATGCTAATCCGTGTCGTCCGGTCTCGTGTATCTCGGTTCGGGTCCACGCAAACCATGTCCATAGCCACGACGCGATCCCAAGCCCCGAGCACTTCCGCGCAATAAAACAAGTCAAGCGGGGAGAGGCCGCCCGGTCCGATTGCTGGCACTCCAGGCACATCCGACTGATCGAGAACATCGATGTCGAACGTGGCGTATACCACATCGACGTTCATCTTAAGCCTGGCAATCGCTTCTTCTAGAATCGTCTGAATGCCGCGTTCTCGAACCTGCTTCGCCGTGTATAGAGTAACACCTTGTTGTTCGGCGTAGGTGCGGTACTGTTTGGAATTGGCGAAGCTGCGGAGGCCGATGGTCACGACGTCCTCGCCCCGCAAGACGCCGGTTTCCATAAGACTGCGAACAGGAGTCCCGTTCGATCTTCCCCCGGAAGCGGTGTCCCGCACATCGAGATGGGCGTCGAATTGGATCAACCCGATCCGTTCACCGCGAGTGCGTTGCAGACCTGTCAGTGCTGGATACGTGATCGAATGGTCGCCGCCGATTAAACAAGGAACGACGGTCGGGAACCGTCTAGCGACTTCTTGGAATGCTTGTTCGATATTATGGTGGCATTGTGGAATATCGGTCGTATGCATGACGATGTCGCCGAGGTCGCGGACGCGCAGCGGCAGCAGATCCAGATCGTCTTCGAAGTTATAAGTTGTGAACGCGCTGAATAACTGGCGGAATACGGTCGGATGCATATGGGCGCCGGAGAAGCTGATCGAGCTCTTCGACAGCGGCGCACCGATAAGGGCCGCGTGAAACAATTCGGCGCCGTCCCATTCGGTGATCCAATCACTGAGCCGGGTCACGTTAGGATCTCCTTGACCGGGCGTATATACGAGACTTGGCCGCTGTACATAAGGGATTTGGTTCATCATGAATGCCTCCTATCTGGAATCGAAGCCGCTACTTTCTTCATATCAGTTGTTTTGCAGCACCTGGCTCAAAAATGTTTGCGTGCGCGGATGCGACGGGTTCGTAAAAATGACCGAGGGCGCTCCTTCTTCGAGAATAACGCCGCCATCCATGACGACAACCCGATCGGCCACGTCGCGGGCGAATCCCATCTCGTGCGTCACGATGATCATCGTCATCCCTTCTTGCGCCAGATTGCGCATCACCTGAAGCACTTCTCCCACCGTTTCTGGATCAAGAGCGGATGTAGGTTCGTCGAACAGCATTACCTTCGGCTTCATGGCAAGTGCGCGGGCAATCGCGACGCGCTGCTTCTGACCGCCGGACAGACTCGATGGACGGGCATTCGCCTTTTCCTCCAAACCGACCTTGCGGAGCAGTTCGAGTGCCAGAAGTTCCGCTTCCTCTTTGCGTATGCCGCGCAATGAAATTGGAGCCAGCGTGATGTTCTGCAGCACCGACATGTGCGGGTAAAGGTTGAATGATTGAAAAACCATTCCTACTTCCTGCCTCATCGTATTCAATTCGCTTTGCGGCATCTCCCGGGACTCTCCGCCAGCCGAAATGCGGCCGATTGCCTTTCCTTCGATGAACACGTTCCCTTCTTCGAACGTCTCCAAATAGTTGATGCAGCGCAGCAGCGTGCTTTTTCCCGAACCGGAAGGTCCGAGGATGACCACGACTTCCCCGCGATTCACCTGAAGATCCACACCTCGCAGCACGCGGTTGCTGCCGAACGTTTTGTGTAAGCCGTTAATTCGTATCATCGCATGTCATCTCCTGTGCTCAGACGTTTCTCCAACTTCATCCCGATGAATCCGATAATGTTGTTGACCACGTAATAAAGAATGGCGACAGCAATCAAAAATTCCAGCGTCTTGTACGTATCAGCGATCAGGATATTCGCCTGCCGGAACAGCTCCACCACCGTGATCGTGGACAGCAGTGACGAGTTTTTGGTCAACGAAATCAGCTCGTTGGTCATCGGCGCCAACATCCGGATAACCGCTTGCGGAATGATGATCTTCCGCATCGTTTGCGCATAGGAGAAGCCGATCGATCGGCCGGCTTCCATTTGTCCCCGGTCAATCGATTGGATGGTGCTGCGGATGATTTGCGACGAGTAGGCGCCGCCGTACATTGCCAAGGCTATGATGCCGGACACCCACGGGACCGTATCGATACCGAACAGGATCGGCAAGCCATAGTATAAGAGGAAAAGCTGGACGAGCAGCGGCGTTCCCCGGAACCAGGAAAGATAGGCGAGGGACAAGTACCTGATCGGTCTGTTTTTGGCCATTTGCCCAAACGAAATGATCGTTCCGACCACGATGCTAAGCGTAAACCCCGCTAGCGTGTAAGCAACCGTATACCATAACGACTTCAGAAGGAGACGAATGTTTTGCCATTCCGCTAGGATGCTAAAATCAAGATGCTGCATGGTCAACCCTCATTTCCAGTTATTCAAACCACTTTTTGAAGATTTCGTTGTATTTGCCGTTCGCTTTTATTTTCACGAGCGCTTCGTTAACGGCTTTCTGGAATTCCGGATTATCTTTACGGATACCGTACCCATAAAATTCTTGCGTCAGTCCTTTAGGCAGCACTTTCACTGTGCCTTTTTCTTTCGCGTACGTCATGGCAGCAGGTCCACCAGTTACGACAGCTTCGACTTTGCCAGTTTCGAGCTCTAGGAACATCTCGGTGTTCTTCTCGACCTTTACCAGCGGGATGTCCTTGTAGTTCTCTTCTAAAAATTTGACGGATTTGGTGCCGATTTGCACAGCTACTTTCTTGCCTTTCAAATCTTCGATGCCTTTGATCTTGTCATTGTCCTTTTTGAGCATGATCGTCAGACCGCCCGGGAAGTAGGTGTCGGAGAAATCGATTGTCTGTTTGCGTTCGTCGGTAATGTACATGGCGGAAACGATCAAGTCGAATTTCTTGGCCTGCAAGCCTGGAATCAGGCCCTTGAACTCCGTGTCAACGAATTCCACTTTATCCGCACCCAGTTCTTTGGCAACCGCTTGAATGAGCTCGATGTCAAAACCATCGTATTTGTCGCCCGATTTGAATTCGAACGGCTTGAAAGTCGCATCGGTACCGACTGTCAACGTTTTGTTCTTTGCGATTTTTTGCAGCACTTCGTCCGTGCTGACTTTCGCTGATGCATTCGCCGTTTTGGCCTGTTCGCTCGGGGCCGGATTCGATTTCCCGCCACCGCAAGCGGTTGCAATAATCGTTAGTAAGCACAGGATCGTGAGAAGCATTACTTTTTTCGTTTGGTAAGTCATTGTTTTTTCCCCCATTTTGATTTGATAGTTATTGCATATCTCTTATTTAGCAAATATCATGCCAAGCATTTGATAGAGAGAAAAATAGGAGTGTTTATAAGGGGTTTCAAATACACCTGGCGATTACGAGAGAATTCGCTAGGTGAGACAAAAGCGGCAGTTTTTGCCGCAGCGGTAGATTTTGCCGCCCTTTGATTCGCCACAATGCTCCAGCTAACGACAAAAAGAGCTGAATAACCAACACCAAGAGGCTGCCGCAGGATCGATCGGCAGCCTTGCTATTGGGCAGTAATTTTATATCCCTATGAACTGAAAAACCCACCTGCTTATATCAAAAGTGATACATTTACTAGACTTACGCGACATAATTCTGGCATATGATCGAAACTCTAGTCATCTCTTCACTTCTACCGGAACAAAACTAAGATTTGGTCTTCATCCGTTCGTTCCAGAACACGGTAACCTGAACTGGCTCTTGTGGCAATCCCAGCATGATTAGGTCTGCAGTAACTGTTGGGTTCACAGGTTCCGTCATCCCGAACGAGAAGTTTGCCTAAAAGTCCTACTGCAACCCATTCCGGCCGCTTTAAGCGCGGAACGTACTCCTGCTGTGGATCCCAATTCGGATTGAGAACAGGATGAAGCTCAGTTCGTCCTGGAATCAGACCTCTTTCGGAATCGTCCGTATGTACAGATAGAGTGACTTCCCGGTATTGAACTCTTCCCCATTTATCAGTAAGATATTTCTTTTGCCAGTGCATTTCTCCACTATCTCCAATAATTCCCGGGGTTGCGCTTGTGATGCCCACGATATAGTCGTCATCGGAGGAAGAGTACCGAATTTTCTTTCTAACGACAGACACAAAGTAACCTGGCTCAATCGGCTTGCCGTCAATGGTTTCGAATAATTCTGCATAATCCGCTCCACCTGGTACAAACGCGCCGTCCACATGCATGTTACCTGTAGAAGCGAGCCATTTCGCGCCAAGGCCATGAGCATTAGAGCTAGTTCCGTTACCTATGAACCAGGAATAAGCTTCCTGCGCGGTGCCGTTGCGGCCCATGATGTGGGCGCCTGCGAATCCGCCTGCGCTAGTATTCAAGCCTTCAGCATGAGAAGATTCGCCATTGGCAAGTGTCCCGATACCTTCAGCGTGGGAGGCATTTCCGCTTGCAGTGGTCTGTGATCCTTCCGCATGCGCTGCGACACCGCTGGCCGTTGTTGTGGTTCCCTCGGCATGAGCAGCATCTTTATTAGCGATAGTCGCGTATCCCTCGGCATGCGACCCATTGCCGCTGGCGATAGTACTGACGCCTTCAGCATGGGCCGACTCGGCGGTCGCCTGGGTCAGCGCCCCTTCGGCATGTGCGGAATCCTTAGTTGCCGCGGTTTGATACCCTTCGGCATGAGCGGCATTAGCGATCGCTTTAGTATCCTGGCCTTCTGCGTGAGCGGCCGACCCGCTGGCAATGGTGTTGCCGCCTTCTGCATGAGAGGCATTCCCGCTGGCCTTGGTTTGATACCCTTCCGCGTGCGCAGCCGGACTGCTGGCGATGGAACCGATGCCTTCAGAGTGGGAAGCCTCACCGTCGGCATGAGTGTTGCCGCCTTCCGCATGAGAGGCATTTCCGCTGGCCACAGAGTTGGTTCCTTCCGCGTGGGAAGAAGGTCCGCTCGATGTCGTATTAAACCCTTCTGCCGTAGAACAAGTACCTGTTTGATTTTGGTTACAAGGCAAGAACTATTCCCCCTTTACATTTTGAATATTTGCTTGATTCGACTCGAATGCCAAATCTATCGATGCAGGTGGCACGTAATCCTCGATATGTCCGATTACAAGCGGTAATTCCCGTCCGATCATTATACAGAGTCGACATCATATCCTATCCATATGTCCGATCGGATCAGCGCATGAATCTTGAACCCGAATTTGTATGCACCCGGACTCCCTGCATGAATGTAGGTAATAATTCTTTGCTAGTCTCGATTCATATACAACTGAGCAAGGTAGGAACACAGGAAGTAACGGGTGAATCGTGAAATTTCCCGAATTGAGATATAATACTGACTATCCATGATAGAGAGGGGATGTAAGGATAATGCGCAGAGATGGTCTTGTTACTGGCATTCCACTTCTCTGTATAGCGCTTGCCATGTTTGCGGCTACCTTCTGCTTCCCGGTTGTCACGGGCGCCGCCGATGAAACGCCATCCGAGCCGAGGCAAGTGATTCGCATTGCCGGCGATAACTGGTTTCCTCCGTTCGAATTCGATGTCAACGGTACATTTCAAGGTTTTAATGTCGATATGATGAACGCGCTTTCCATAGAAACAGGGATTACGTTCGAGTTCTATCCGATGCCGTGGAGCGAAGCGTTGAAGGCGCTAGAAGCAGGTCGGGTGGACGCCATCCAAGGGATGAAATACAGCAAGGAGCGTGCATCACTATATGCGTACTCTGAACCGTATTTTACAAGTACGCAGGCGATCTTCGTGTTGAAGGACAATTATTCCGTGTTTTCGCTGGATGACTTGCAGCACCGGAAAATAGCCGTACAGGAAGGCGATATTAGCGGGGAAGCGTTGCAACGGCTTCCTAATGCCGTCGTACTTGCTGGGGAAAATCAGGAAGAGGCAATCCAGATGCTGCTGGAGCACAAAGTGGACGCTTTTATCGGCAATCAAATTACCGGTCAATATTTGCTGCAATCGGATGGTCAACAGGACAAGGTGAAGCTCGTCGGCGATCCGATTTCGCCTACCAACTATGGCATGGTCGTCCTGAAGCGGAACGAACAGCTGCTTGAGCCGATCAATACAGGGCTGCGGAAAATTAAAACAAACGGTATTTACCCGAAAATCGAACGCAAATGGTTCGGTGAATATATCTATCCGTCGCCTCGCAATATCCGCGGCCTGCTTACTTATTTTATCATCGGTCTGGTCGCCATAACTTGCGTGCTGCTCATTATTTTGTGGTGGAATTTTACGCTGAAGAAAGAGTTGAAGAAGCGCGTCGACACGTACAAAAAAACGCTGGACGAGCTTGCGCGTAAAGATAGGATGCAATCGTTAGGCCAATTAGTCGCAGGGATTGCCCACGAAATCCGCAATCCGATTACGTCCATTTTATCCTATGCCCAGCTCCTGCCAACCAAATACGAAAACAAGGAATACCGCGAGTTTTTTGCGCAGCACGTGACTGGGGAAGTGATGCGGTTGAACCGGATCGTCGGCGAACTGCTGGACTTTGCGCGTGACAAGCCGCCAGAGAAAACAACTTTCTGCATCGCTGAAACCGTTCAAGCCGTCGTACTGCTTTTCCATCAGCTGTTCGAGAACCAACGGATCGTCGTCCGGCTTGAAGTGCCGGAGTCTTGCGTTGTCTGGGCAGATGCCCAGCAAATCAAGCAGGTGCTGATCAATTTGTTCAAAAATGCGATCGATGCGATGGAGGACGGCGGAGAGCTGCAGATAATGGCTTACAGCGATGGTCCCCATGTCATAATGACGATTGAAGATACTGGAGAAGGCATCGATCCCAGGGATTTGGCGAATATTTATGAACCTTTTTTTACGCGAAAAGCCGGAGGGGTCGGACTTGGGCTGTCGATTTGCTACCGACTGATGGCCGAGAACAACGGGGGGATCGAAGTGGAAAGCAAGAAGGGAACCGGAACTAAGGTGACGCTGAAATTACCGGGCGAGCTGGGGGAGAGCGAACATGCATAAACCGAATTTGCTTATTATTGATGACGAAATCTCGATTTGCAAATCGTTGTCGTTTATTTTGGAAGACGATTATCAAGTGTATACGTCCGTTGATCCTGACGAGGCGGTCGCTTTGTTCGCGCATCTTTCGTTTGCGATCGTTCTCTTAGATCTGCGAATCGGCATGAGGGACGGCATCGAGGTGCTGCGGATGGTCAAACAAATGTCACCTAAGACGGTCGTCATCATGATGACCGCGTACGGCAGCATCGCTTCCGCCGTTGAGGCGATGAAGCTCGGCGCATTCTATTATGTGCAGAAGCCAATCGATATGGAGGAGCTCAAGGTGCTCTGCGGCAGAGCGCAGGAGCAGTATCACCTTCAATCAAGGGTGGAATGGCTCGACGGAGAAATCCGCAAAGCGTACGACGTGCACGGTCTGATCGGGGAAAGCGATCGGATGAAGCACGTGTTTGCGCTTATCGATAAAGTGAAGAACATCGATTCTGGCGTACTGATCTTGGGGGAAAGCGGGACGGGAAAAGAACTGGTCGCCCGTGCCGTCCATTTTGCAGGGGAGCGGCGGGAGCAGGTATTTTCCACGACTAATTGCGCCGCCATTCCCGCCAATTTGATGGAGTCCGAGCTGTTCGGCTATGAAAAAGGCGCGTTTACAGGCGCGAATGTACGCAAAGCTGGCATTTTCGAGACAGCAGACGGTGGTACTTTGTTTCTCGACGAAATCGGTGAGCTCGACATCGGGTTGCAAAGCAAGCTGCTGCGGGTGCTGCAAGAGAAGACGGTGACGCCAATCGGAGGGCATAAAGAGAAGCGGATCGATGTTCGGATCATTGCCGCAACGAACCGGGATTTGAAGAAAGAAGTGCAGCAGGGCAAATTCAGGGAAGATTTGTATTACCGGTTGAACGTCATTCCGATCCAAGTTCCCCCACTCCGTGAGCGCAAGGAAGATATCCCGCTGCTAATCCGACATTTTATGGACAAAATCGGTGGAAAGATGTCCAAGCAAATAAAGGGCATCTCGCAGGAAGCGCTCAATCTGCTGAACGACTATCCTTTTCCCGGCAATGTGCGGGAGCTTCAAAACATTATCGAGCGTTCTATCGCACTCGCCGACGGCGAACATTTGACGATCCGAGATATGCCGATGGACCTTCAGCCCCAGCGTGAACAAACGACAGACGGTCGGCTCGTTCCCGTTTATGTAGGCGATACCGCTTTAGAGGCGGAGAGAAAGCTCATATTGGCAACGCTTCGGGAGCTTGGCGGAAACCGCCGCAAAACAGCCGACATGCTGGATATCGGCGAGCGTACGCTGCGGGACAAGATGTCTAAATATAAAGAGGAGGGGTCATTTCCATAACTTGTGGGAGTGCCGCTTGAGGATGGAGAGTCCCCTTCAAACTAAGATATCGCTTTTGCCACAAGTTTCACGGTCATGATCTGATGAATCAATAAGAGAGGCCCGAAAAGAACCTCTCAGCAGCAAGTGAAGCGAATAAAAGCTGGTCGCGACTTGAGAGGTCGAAAATAGACCGTTTTTTAGTTTATATTAATTGAATTAGAATGGTACCGGAAGCAGTTGGTGGATCGATTCAACACTTAAATTTCACGTCCAGGTTGCTTTTTTGTAGTAAGCAAAGTAGTGTTAAGTTGTACTAAATTGTGCGAAAAATGATATCCCTCATTCAATTTGAAAAAAAGGTGAGTGTCATGGAGAAAACAAGGTTACTCCGTAAACTGGGAAGCACGAATTTAGAACTTTCACCACTTGGACTTGGCTGCTGGCAATTTAGCAATGGGCAAGGGGTAGTAGGCAAGTTTTGGCCTGTGCTGGGTGCCGATGATGTGCTGAAGATCGTTAAGATTAGCCTTGAAGGCGGCATCAATTGGTTTGATACAGCGGAAGTGTATGGTAAAGGACAATCGGAGCAAATGCTTTCGAAAGCTCTCCGAGATTCAGGGTCTTTGGCGGATGACACTCGAATTGCTACGAAATGGTGGCCGATTTTTCGCACAGCCGGAAGCATTGTAAGTACAATCGATGAGCGCATTCGATACTTAGATAATCGCACGATCCATCTGCATCAAGTACATCAGCCTTACTCATTCTCCTCTGTAGCAAGTGAAATGAAAGCCATGGCTCAACTGGTCAAAACCGGTAAAATTCAAAACGTGGGCGTGAGTAATTATTCGGCAAAGCAAATGCGGGAGGCTCACCGAGTACTGAAGGAGCATGGACTTCCTTTAGCATCCAATCAAGTGAAGTACAGCTTGTTAGATCGGCGTATTGAACAGAATGGGATTATGGAGACAGCTAAAGAGTTAGGGATTGCAATTATTGCTTACTCTCCATTAGAGCAAGGAATTCTGAGCGGTAAATTCCATAAGAATCCTGATCTCGTGAAAGAGATAATGGGTCCTAGGAAATGGACGTCTTCTTTTAAACAATCAGGACTTCAGAAATCAAAGCCTCTCATCGATCACTTGGAAGAGCTAGCTGTTCATTACGATGCTTCTCCAACACAAATCGCATTGAATTGGATGATTAACGCTCACGGAGAAACAGTATTTGCCATTCCCGGTGCTTCTAAAATTCATCATGCTCAAGAAAATGTAAAAGCCATGCAATTTAAGCTTACTGCTAATGAAATCCAAACAATCAGCGAAATATCGAGCAACGTAATCCGATAATAAACATACAGAAAAGAACTGAACCCATAATGCCATGGAGCTCAGTTTTTTTGTTTTATACAAAGTTATTTTTTCAATAATAAATACATAAAATACGGCGCTCCAATTAAAGCGACCATAATGCCGGCGGGAATACCATCAGGTTCAACCACATTACGTCCAACGGTGTCGGCCATTAATAACAGCCAACCACCAATCAGAATGGCGACTGGAATAAACAATTGATTTCTAGGTCCTACCAATGCTTTCGCAATGTGTGGAGCCATGAGTCCAATGAAGGCAATTCCTCCAGTGACCGAAACGGCCGAAGCGGCAAGGGCAACCGCGGTTAATAGTAAGACAATTCGTTCCTTTTCAACGGATACACCTACGCCGATGGCTACAGGTTCGCCCAGTCCCAGCAGATTCAAACGATTTGCTTTGTATAAGGTGAATGGAATGAGCAGGGCTAACCAAGGAATAATTGCCCAAATAAAAGGCCAGTCTGCACCCCAGATACTTCCGGCTAACCATTTTGCGATAAAATCAACTTTAGTCCGTTCAGCAGATGAAATAATGACAATCATGACCCCGGATAGGGCCATTGAAAATCCGACTCCAATTAGCACTAATCTAACTGGTTGAAGGCCAACGGTGCGGTTATACGAAAGTAGATAGATGAAGCAAGCCGTGATTAATGCACCTATAAAAGCGACAAGTGGAAGCAGATAAATAAACGATCCCGCCTTGATAGGGAAAAACAAAAAGAATACGGCAATAGCAACACCAGCCCCAGAGTTAATACCTATAATTCCAGGATCAGCTAAGTCATTTCGTGTAATTCCTTGTAAAATAGCCCCCGATAAGGCAAGTGCCATTCCTGCTAGCAGGGTAATCACCATGTGTGGCAGTCGGATCGAAAATAAAACAAACTCTTCTTTGAATGTACCTTGACCGAGAAGGGTGGGAATCAGCCTATCATAAGAGATAGAGGAGTAGCCCATTCCCATCCCGAGAATGATCGTTATCGTAATAAGTGCAAGCGAACCATAAAAGAGCATCCGTTGTTTTTTAATTAAAGTGGGAGGATGAATCATGAGAATGCCTTTCCTCCATTACGTATGATGAACAAGAAGAAGGGCAAACCCATCATCACCACAATGGCTGCCACAGGTGTTTCATAGGGAGAATTGATCGTACGTCCAAGGGTATCCGCAAAAAGCATAAAGACTGCTCCTATAATTGCCGACATTGGCACAATAAAACGATAATCGGTTCCAACAATGGCGCGAACAATATGGGGAATCATTAAACCAATGAACGCCATATTCCCAACAAGCGCAACAGAGGCACCCGCGAGTAGGATGATGATGATAAAAAGAAAGGTTTTGATTTGTATCGTCTTCTGTCCTAATCCAACGGCTACTTCTTCACTTAAACTTAGAATGGTAAGCTGCCTGGAGAGGAACAGGGCAATCAGTGTGAAGTTGTGTTGAATGAAAAGGTAGAGTCGATCACGCGTGATGAAGAGGGTATTTTTGTCTTACAAGCTGCTTCTGGTCAAAAGCATTACTCGAAAACAGTGATTGTGGCTGTTGGAGGAGGGATATTGAATCCGCAAAGGCTGGAGATCGAAGGCGCAGAGAGATACGAAGTGTCTAATTTGAACTATACCGTGAAGTCTTTGCAGCATTTTAGAAACAAAACGGTGATCATTTCGTGTGGAGGCAATTCTGCCATTGATTGGGCAAATGAACTAGAGCCTATCGCCAAAAACGTTTATTTAACCTATCGAAAAGAGACTTTAACAGGCCATGAAGCGCAAGTAAAGCAGCTTATGGAGAGCTCCGTTGTTTGTTTCTTCCATACGTCCATTACCAAACTAGTTGCTAGTAGTAATCATGAAGTCATTGAACATGTTGAATTGACCAACCATGAAACAGGTGAGGTATCACAGCTGGTGATATTTTACATCATGATGGGAAGCTGCATTTAATTGCCGGTGCATTCCAAGACGCTGCAAACGCTGTAAATAAAGCAAAGCAATATATCCAGCCGGATGCGAATAAGGTTGCTATGGTGTCTTCGCATAATGAAGTCTTTAAAAAGCGCAATCGAGAACTAGTCAAACGAATGATGACCTAGCCATTTGATCAAAAAAATGCTAAAAAACCCCTCCTGTATGAAAAAACATGTCGGTGGTATGGAAGCTTCCCATAAGAGCGAAAACATAATACAAAATAACGATATTGTCATTTTGTTTTTGATACTTGATGTGATATCATGGAAGGATTAGAGAGGGGGGAGCAACATGTCTGGTGATCTTCCACTAACGAAGGAAGCCATATTAGACGCGGCGGAACAAGTGTTGCGGCGTTATGGACCTGACAAAACTTCCGTTGTCGATGTGGCTCGAGCGCTTCAAGTTAGCCACGGCACGCTTTATCGACACTTTGCAAGTAAAGCTTCATTACGAGAGGCTGTAACCGAGCGGTGGCTGCACACAATCATTATAGATCCCTTGGAGATTATTGCGGTCCAGTCTGGTGGCAGCGCTGCAGAGCGTTTGCGTACATGGTTTGAAACCCTGATCCATACGAAGAAGGCCTATGCAATCAATGATTCCGAAATGTTTGCCATGTACGCGGCTGTTACATTAGATGCAGTCGAAATCATAAATACTCATGTCAATCAATTAATCGATCAGATTGCCCGCATTATCGAAGAGGGAATAAAGTCCGAAGAGTTCAAAGCTGATGAACCAATGGTTACGGCGAGAGCTATTTTTAATGCTACTTCGCGTTTTCATCATCCTGTACATGCAAAAGAGTGGTCTTCAGACACGATTGAACAGGAATTTGCTTCGGTTTGGGATCTGCTTCTTTTCGGAATCTCTAAGTAGATGAATGGACAAATAAAGCCCATCTGATGAAAGTAATCAGAAGGGCTTTTTGCTTTTGAATAGGAAGTTGATAGTCTCTAGAATCGAAGGAGCTCCATTTTACCCTAGCATCCGTTTGATCTCATCCGCAATAAGTCGTACGCCGATTTCGATCCGCTCCTCAGATACTTGCGTTACGCTAAGACTTAACAAATGTTCAGAATCAAATGCAGGTAAAAAATAAGGTTCGAGGTTCTGCACAATAACACGCTTCTTACGCAATCTGTCCAACAGGGTTGGGATGTGCAGATGAGCCGGGACGATGATATGGGTGTACACACCCGAAATTACCTCAGATGGAGTTTGATATGCGTTGTCACTGTTTGCAAGTAAAGCTTTATTCAGATGCATTAATCTACGCGAATAGGAATCTCTGATTTTACGCTTGCGCCGTTCAAACATACCACTCTGAATATAAATTTCTAAAGCTGCTTGTGAGAGCATGGAACTGTCGATGTCCGACAATTTCTTGTAGTTGCTGAATGTGGGCGTGAGGTCTGTAGGGAGGACGGCTGCGCCCACTCGTAATCCTGGAAACAAGATCTTAGAGTAACTTTTTAAATAAACAACATGGGTTGAAGCGTAAGCGAAGATAGGGTCAGATTTCGTATCGTTCTCCAAGTCAGCCAAATAATCATCTTCAATAATGTAGACGTCATAGCGTTTGGCTAATCGGGCAATTGCTTTCTTCGTTTGTTCCGTATAAGAACTACCAAGTGGATTATGGAAGCGGGGCATGGTATAGAAGAATTTAATATCTTCAGTACGGAACAGGCGCTCTAATTCATCTAGGTCGATGCCGCTGGCTGTTCTTGTGATGCCAAAAGTAGGGATTTGATAAATTTCTAAAAGGCGTATAAACAAATAATAACTCGGTTGTTCAAGCAATACGCCTCGTTTTCCATTTGGAAAAGGCATCAAAGCCAAGACGGATAAGGCTTGCTGCACGCCTGATGTAACATGTATGTTGTTTGGATTCGTGAATACCTGATAGTTGGCCAAATGCTTGGTTAGCACCTTTAATAACGAAGGCAATCCTTGCGGAGTTCCGTACACGAACAGTTCATTTTTATAGGTATCAATCGCTTTATTTATACAATGTTTAAAATCCAGATAAGGAAACAGCTCCGGGTCTGGAGCACCTGAAGAGAAATCATAAACCAAGTGTTCCGATGGATGGAAGGCATCTGTTCTCTTTTGTACCGCATAATACCCGCTTTGGGGGATGGAGTAAATGAGATGACGCTTCTCAAGCTCCGTATAGGCACGAATGACTGTGCTTTTATTGCAAGAATAGATGATGGACAACTCCCTTATTGAGGGGAGCTTTTGGCCGGATCGTATATGTCCATCCTCAATTTGCCGTTCAATATCATTGAAAATATGAGAGTATTTATGCAAAAATAATTCCCCCGCCCTTTAATTGTACCGGTACAGTTGGTTGGTAAAATGATTGTAGTGCTACAGTATTCGTTCTATGCTTATAACGAACAGCCGGCACCATTACCAATAAAGTACCATAAATCCGTTAGGAAGTGGGGGGGAATATGAATAACCGAAAAGGAATCAAACTTGCCTATATATTTGCCGTACTAAACGCGGTAATCATTGGATTTTCTTTCTTGTTTGCCAAAATAGCTCTTGACCAAGCTCACCCACTCGATACGCTCACCTACCGTTTTGCCGTTTCGTTCGCCGTTTTATCCATCCCGGTTATGCTTGGTTTGGTTAAACTGAATTACCGCGGCAAGCCGCTCGCCAAAGTGCTGCTGTTGGCAACGACATATCCACTAGGATTCTTCACACTTCAAGCGTATGGACTGCAGCATACCTCTTCGGCAGAGGGAGGCATCTTGTACGCATTCACGCCGATCGTAACGATGTTGTTTGCTTCAATGTTTCTAAAAGAAGGAACAAACGTCTTGCAAAAAATATCGATTTTCCTCTCTGTATTCGGAGTTCTATTCATTTTCATCATGAAGGGGAGTACGCTAGATTGGTCAAACATGACAGGGATCATCCTTTTGTTTCTTACTTGTGTGGCTTTTGCTGGATACAGTGTTCTGGCCCGATCGCTTTCGAAACAGTTTAGCCCAGTGGAGATCAGTTATTTTATGCTCGGTATCGGATTTGCTACCTTTCTTGTTATTTCGCTTACTAATCATGCTAGTGAGGGGACATTCGAGGCCTTTCTTTCACCGCTGTCTAAACCGTCTTTTATTGTGGCCATTCTCTTCCTAGGCTTGATATCCTCACTGGTGACAGCTTTGACTGGTAACTATGTCTTATCTAGGATAGAAGCCTCCAAAATGAGCGTGTTCACTAATTTATCAACGATCGTCTCCATTGCAGCAGGGGCCCTTTTTCTTGGGGAAAAAGTGACTGTGTATCACTTGATTGGCTCTGTGATGATTCTAGCCGGGGTGATCGGGACGCAATATTTAGGACGATATAAAGTGGCATTGCCAAAAGTTGAAGTTGATCGTGTAAAAGGGAAACGAGTGAATGGAAGATAGGGGAATTGCAGTTATGTTATTATGCCCCGTAGTTGCTGCCCACTATGACGCCACGAGGCGTCTTTTTTCGT
Organism: Paenibacillus andongensis; assembly: GCF_025369935.1. Lineage (NCBI taxonomy): Bacteria > Bacillati > Bacillota > Bacilli > Caryophanales > Paenibacillaceae > Paenibacillus > Paenibacillus andongensis. The sequence continues at coordinate 1,432,038 of NZ_CP104467.1, forward strand.
TTTCTCTAAAAGTGGCAGGGAATAGTTTTTTATATCTAAATCGTTACATACAATTAGGTAAAGTATTAGCGGGAAGGGGCACAAGCTGATGGAACAAACGTTGTTTGAGCATCGATTTTGGCTGCAAATTTTAGGGGATCATGCGAGGTTTATTTATAATGCGCTTGCTCCTATGGAGCTCAAAGATATTGCTATCGCCCATTCCTTCATAAACCAATATGATCAACTCCTTGATCAAGCGCGAACGAAGGAAGATAGCAATTTGGCTCAATTAAACAAACAAGCTTACGATTTAACGTCTAATTTACGCGAATACAAACTGAATCTTTTAGATCGTCTTTTACTCGGGCAAATAAAGCTTGGATTAACACCGACATTTATCAATCATATGGTGAATGAGCTGGAGGAGTACTTCAAAATACTCATCGTGCTTCTGGAGGGTAAGCCGGTTCCGAAGTATGCTCCTTTGCATCATGATTTGCTTTGGCTGACGGATGCTGCTGGCCATGCGGCTATTATTGCGATGGACTTGGATCTGGTAGAGAAGAGATTAATCAAGAAGAGCAAGCAATTTGAAAAGAATTTCAACGAGTTTTATTTAAAAGCGATTGAACTTACAGGTTATTTACGTACGTTGCGAGCTAGTTACCCATCAATTCACAAATTCCATTCTGATGTTAATATGGAAATGTCTATATTCATGGCTTTCTTGAAAGAAGTTGAGGAGCTTGGGTTAAGTGCAGAGCTGTTATCGCGGATTAACCCTCTCGTGCCGGATCATATGTATCGCGAAGAATGCTACTATTTATTAAAGTTGTCTCAAAACGGAGTTGTTCCCCCGCACAATTGTGATCCCACAAAACCTAGGATCATGTAGGTTCTATAAAGAAGCTCCATTAAGAAGACGATAAGAAGACGATAAAAGGGCAGTTCCTAATTGGAATCTGCCTTTTTCATATATATTTAAAAAAACTTTCGAATTGGAAAAATAAAACATTGCAATATATTTAAGAACCGTGGTATATTATCACTCCGGCCGCAAGACAGGCTGGCGAAAGTAACTAACTCGAAAAAAAGTAGTTGCAAAAGAAAAATCAGTATGGTATATTACTTCTCGCTGCTTCGGTAACACGGCAGTGAACGAAAGAAATTGATCTTTGAAAACTGAACAACGAGTGAGTAAGCACGAACGAGAAATCGTTCAAAAAAGAGATTGTAAAATCTCGCTAGCTACGAAAATGAGCAATTAAGCTTTCAAATAGGTTTACTATTATGGAGAGTTTGATCCTGGCTCAGGACGAACGCTGGCGGCGTGCCTAATACATGCAAGTCGAGCGGATTTATCCTTCGGGATAAGTTAGCGGCGGACGGGTGAGTAACACGTAGGTAACCTGCCTATAAGACCGGGATAACTATCGGAAACGATAGCTAAGACCGGATAACTGGTTTTCTCGCATGAGAGAATTATGAAACACGGAGCAATCTGTGGCTTATAGATGGGCCTGCGGCGCATTAGCTAGTTGGTGAGGTAACGGCTCACCAAGGCGACGATGCGTAGCCGACCTGAGAGGGTGAACGGCCACACTGGGACTGAGACACGGCCCAGACTCCTACGGGAGGCAGCAGTAGGGAATCTTCCGCAATGGACGCAAGTCTGACGGAGCAACGCCGCGTGAGTGATGAAGGTTTTCGGATCGTAAAGCTCTGTTGCCCTAGACGAACAGCAAGGCGAGTAACTGCGCTTTGTGTGACGGTATAGGAGAAGAAAGCCCCGGCTAACTACGTGCCAGCAGCCGCGGTAATACGTAGGGGGCAAGCGTTGTCCGGAATTATTGGGCGTAAAGCGCGCGCAGGCGGTTAATTAAGTTGGGTGTTTAAGCCCGGGGCTCAACCCCGGTTCGCATCCAAAACTGGTTGACTTGAGTGTAGGAGAGGAAAGTGGAATTCCACGTGTAGCGGTGAAATGCGTAGAGATGTGGAGGAACACCAGTGGCGAAGGCGACTTTCTGGCCTATAACTGACGCTGAGGCGCGAAAGCGTGGGGAGCAAACAGGATTAGATACCCTGGTAGTCCACGCCGTAAACGATGCATACTAGGTGTTGGGGATTCGATTCCTCGGTGCCGAAGTTAACACAGTAAGTATGCCGCCTGGGGAGTACGCTCGCAAGAGTGAAACTCAAAGGAATTGACGGGGACCCGCACAAGCAGTGGAGTATGTGGTTTAATTCGAAGCAACGCGAAGAACCTTACCAGGTCTTGACATCCCTCTGAATACGGTAGAGATATCGTAGGCCTTCGGGACAGAGGAGACAGGTGGTGCATGGTTGTCGTCAGCTCGTGTCGTGAGATGTTGGGTTAAGTCCCGCAACGAGCGCAACCCTTGATCTTAGTTGCCAGCACTTTGGGTGGGCACTCTAAGATGACTGCCGGTGACAAACCGGAGGAAGGTGGGGATGACGTCAAATCATCATGCCCCTTATGACCTGGGCTACACACGTACTACAATGGTCGGTACAACGGGAAGCGAAGCCGCGAGGTGGAGCCAATCCTTATAAGCCGATCTCAGTTCGGATTGCAGGCTGCAACTCGCCTGCATGAAGTCGGAATTGCTAGTAATCGCGGATCAGCATGCCGCGGTGAATACGTTCCCGGGTCTTGTACACACCGCCCGTCACACCACGAGAGTTTACAACACCCGAAGTCGGTGGGGTAACCCGCAAGGGAGCCAGCCGCCGAAGGTGGGGTAGATGATTGGGGTGAAGTCGTAACAAGGTAGCCGTATCGGAAGGTGCGGCTGGATCACCTCCTTTCTATGGAGACTCGGATCTGATAGATCCAGTCAAGTGCGAAAGCACAAAACGTTTACTCACTCGTGTTCAGTTTTGAAGGATGAATTTACCTTCAACTACTTGTTCCTTGAAAACTAGATAACGAAACAAAACGTAAAGTAAGAACTTAGGTTGCTTGATCTTATGATCTTGCGAAATTTTCAAATGTTTTTTTCTAGGTTAAGCTAGAAAGAGCACACGGAGGATGCCTAGGCACTAGGAGCCGAAGAAGGACGTGGCGAACGACGAAATGCCTCGGGGAGCCGTAAGCAGGCTTTGATCCGGGGATGTCCGAATGGGGGAACCCAGCTGTGGTAATGCGCAGTTACTCTATTGTGAATACATAGCAATAGTAGAGGCATACCCAGGGAACTGAAACATCTAAGTACCTGGAGGAAAAGAAAACAAAAGTGATTCCGTCAGTAGCGGCGAGCGAAAGCGGAATAGCCCAAACCAAGGAGCTTGCTCCTTGGGGTTGTAGGACCTCGATGTGGGGTTAGTTCGGTAGGCGAAGTGATCTGGAAAGGTCCGGCATAGAAGGTAAAAGCCCTGTAGCCAAAATCGAACGAAACCCCTAGAGGTATCCTGAGTACGGCGGGTCACGTGAAACCCCGTCGGAATCCGGCAGGACCATCTGCCAAGGCTAAATACTCCCTAGTGACCGATAGTGAAGCAGTACCGTGAGGGAAAGGTGAAAAGCACCGCGGAAGCGGAGTGAAAAAGAACCTGAAACCGTGTGCTTACAAGAAGTCAGAGCCCTCTATATGGGTGATGGCGTGCCTTTTGTAGAATGAACCGGCGAGTTACGTTCCCGTGCGAGGTTAAGCTGAAAAGGCGGAGCCGCAGCGAAAGCGAGTCTGAATAGGGCGCTTGAGTACGTGGACGTAGACCCGAAACCGTGTGATCTACCCCTGTCCAGGGTGAAGGTGAGGTAACACTCACTGGAGGCCCGAACCCACGCATGTTGAAAAATGCGGGGATGAGGTGGGGGTAGCGGAGAAATTCCAATCGAACTCGGAGATAGCTGGTTCTCCCCGAAATAGCTTTAGGGCTAGCCTCGGATGTGGAGTTGTGGAGGTAAAGCACTGATTGGGTGCGGGGCCCGCCAAGGGTTACCAAGTCCAGTCAAACTCTGAATGCCACAAACTTAAATCCGGGAGTCAGACAGTGAGTGCTAAGATCCATTGTCAAAAGGGAAACAGCCCAGACCATCAGCTAAGGTCCCCAAGTGTGTGTTAAGTGGGAAAGGATGTGGAGTTGCACAGACAACCAGGATGTTGGCTTAGAAGCAGCCACCATTGAAAGAGTGCGTAATAGCTCACTGGTCGAGTGACTCTGCGCCGAAAATGTAACGGGGCTAAACACGCCACCGAAGCTATGGCTTGCACGTATGTGCATGGGTAGGGGAGCGTTGTATGTACGTTGAATTCTGACCGTAAGGACAGGTGGAGCGCATACAAGTGAGAATGCCGGTATAAGTAACGAAAAGATCAGTGAGAATCTGATCCGCCGAAAACCTAAGGGTTCCTGAGGAAGGCTCGTCCGCTCAGGGTAAGTCGGGACCTAAGGCGAGGCCGAAAGGCGTAGTCGATGGACAACAGGTGGAAATTCCTGTACCACCGTAGCCGTTATGAGCGATGGAGTGACGCAGAAGGATAGTGACGCGAGCTGATGGATGCTCGTCCAAGCAGTGAGGCTGGTTAGTAGGCAAATCCGCTAACCGTAAGGCTGGGCTGTGATGGGGAGGGAAACTTTAAGTACCGAAGGTCATGAGTTCACACTGCCAAGAAAAGCTTCTAGCCAGGCGAAGGTGCCCGTACCGCAAACCGACACAGGTGGGTGAGAAGAGAATTCTAAGGCGCGCGGAAGAACTCTCGTTAAGGAACTCGGCAAAATGACCCCGTAACTTCGGGAGAAGGGGTGCCTCGGTAGGGTGAATAGCCCGAGGGGGCCGCAGTGAAAAGGCCCAAGCGACTGTTTAGCAAAAACACAGGTCTGTGCGAAGCCGCAAGGCGAAGTATACGGGCTGACGCCTGCCCGGTGCTGGAAGGTTAAGAGGAGTGGTTAGGGGCAACCCGAAGCTATGAATTGAAGCCCCAGTAAACGGCGGCCGTAACTATAACGGTCCTAAGGTAGCGAAATTCCTTGTCAGGTAAATTCTGACCCGCACGAATGGCGTAACGACTTGGGCGCTGTCTCAACGAGAGATCCGGTGAAATTTTAATACCTGTGAAGATGCAGGTTACCCGCGACAAGACGGAAAGACCCCATGGAGCTTTACTGCAGCTTGATATTGGACTTTGGTACGATCTGTACAGGATAGGTGGGAGCCTTTGAAGCCTGAGCGCCAGCTTGGGTGGAGGCGCCGTTGGGATACCACCCTGATCGTATCGGAGTTCTAACCTGGTACCGTAATCCGGTATGGGGACAGTGTCAGGTGGGCAGTTTGACTGGGGCGGTCGCCTCCTAAAATGTAACGGAGGCGTTTAAAGGTTCCCTCAGAATGGTTGGAAATCATTCGCAGAGTGCAAAGGCATAAGGGAGCTTGACTGCGAGACCTACAAGTCGAGCAGGGACGAAAGTCGGACTTAGTGATCCGGTGGTACCGAATGGAAGGGCCATCGCTCAACGGATAAAAGCTACCCTGGGGATAACAGGCTTATCTCCCCCAAGAGTCCACATCGACGGGGAGGTTTGGCACCTCGATGTCGGCTCATCGCATCCTGGGGCTGAAGTAGGTCCCAAGGGTTGGGCTGTTCGCCCATTAAAGCGGTACGCGAGCTGGGTTCAGAACGTCGTGAGACAGTTCGGTCCCTATCTGTCGCGGGCGTAGGAAATTTGAGAGGAGCTGTCCTTAGTACGAGAGGACCGGGATGGACGTACCGCTGGTGTACCAGTTGTCTCGCCAGAGGCATCGCTGGGTAGCTATGTACGGAGGGGATAAGCGCTGAAAGCATCTAAGCGCGAAGCCCCCCTCAAGATGAGATTTCCCAGTATGTAAGACCCCTTGTAGACGACGAGGTTGATAGGTTCGAGGTGGAAGTGCAGCAATGCATGCAGCTGACGAATACTAATCGGTCGAGGGCTTAACCACAAACCCTGAGTGTTACTTTACGCAAGTTTCGTATCTAGTTTTCAAGGCGCAAACCACGCTTTGACTGTTTGGTGATGATGGCGGAGGGGACCCACGCGTTCCCATCTCGAACACGACCGTTAAGCCCTCCAGCGTCGATGGTACTTGAACCGCAGGGTTCTGGGAGAGTAGAACGTTGCCAAGCAGTGCCCACTAGTTGGGTATTTTTTTTGCCGCCCCTTTCACGGGGAAATAAGGCCCGTTGGTCAAGTGGTTAAGACACCTCCCTTTCACGGAGGTAACAGGGGTTCGAGTCCCCTACGGGTCACCAATAACCCTTTAACAATTTCATGAACGCTTAGCTCAGCTGGGAGAGCACTACCTTGACAGGGTAGGGGTCGGCGGTTCGATCCCGTCAGCGTTCACCATATACCTTTGGAGCTGTGGTGTAGTGGCCTAACATGCCTGCCTGTCACGCAGGAGACCGCGGGTTCGAATCCCGTCAGCTCCGCCATTATTACTTTCCGGATACACTTGTAAGAACATCAAGCATGGCTTTGTAGCTCAGTCGGTAGAGCAGAGGACTGAAAATCCTCGTGTCGGCGGTTCGATTCCGTCCAAAGCCACCACTTCACCCCAAAAAGTGAAGTAGAGTCTATGGTGTAGTTTCCGATTACTTTTCGGGGACCCCATAACTAAATGAGCCGTTGTAGCTCAACTGGTAGAGCAACTGACTTGTAATCAGTAGGTTGGGGGTTCAAGTCCTCTCGACGGCACCACAATACTCAAAAAAGAAAAAGCGTTATAACGCCGACTACTTTTTCGGGGCTTAGCAAGACTTATTCATATGGCGGTCGTGGCGAAGGGGTTAACGCACTGGTTTGTGGATCCAGCATTCGCGGGTTCAAGTCCCGTCGTCCGCCCATTTTTTCAAATCTTATATGAGTCATTAGCTCAGTTGGTAGAGCACCTGACTTTTAATCAGGGTGTCGTAGGTTCGAATCCTACATGACTCACCATTTATTTATTGCCTTATTTACAGCATGCGCGTATGGCGGAATTGGCAGACGCACTAGACTTAGGATCTAGCGGGCGACCGTGGGGGTTCAAGTCCCTCTACGCGCATCCCAAAGTGATGAACTGGATTGTTGCTTAGTGGCTTCCAGTTCGGAGCTTTCAATTAAGCCGGAGTGGCGGAATCGGCAGACGCACAGGACTTAAAATCCTGCGGTAGGTGACTACCGTACCGGTTCAAGTCCGGTCTTCGGCATTATCATAACTGCTTGCGTGCCTTAACAATCAAGGCGCGCCACATAAGCCGGCATGGCGGAATGGCAGACGCGCTCGACTCAAAATCGAGTCCGAAAGGGTGGAGGTTCGAGTCCTCTTGCCGGTATCTCATGACAAGTAAAGTGGTTGAACAGGAAGCTTTCCTGATCAACCACTTTTTTTGTCGTTCCTCGAATAGGATTTCGACAAGGGCTGCCCCTTTGGTCATAAGGCCTAAGGTGACAGCCCTATTTCTGCAGGCATCACTTGATTCGGTACTGCATTCTGAATTGTTTTGGCTTAGTACCCGTATGTTTGGTAAAACAGCGGATGAAGTAGGGAAAGGAGCCAAAGCCCGATTCTTCAGCTATCTTACTAATGGTCTCATCCGTGTGGATGAGCAAAAGCTTTGCTTGTTCCAAACGATAGCTAGTGACATATTCGAGAGGCGTGCAGCCAAACGTTTTTTTCATACATAAGGCAATATAGTTGATGTGAAAATGGAGCGCTTCTGCTAATTCTTTATACTTAACTGGTTCTTGATAATGTTTCCTTAAGAAAGTCGCGGCATCCTCTGCGATCTGTAAGTAAGGATTGTTTCCGGCGAAACCACCCTCCTCTTGAAGGCTCAGGAGCAAGTTATGAAAACATTGCTGTTGTTTCCATTGAGACAATAAAGAAGGATTACTTTTTAAAAGCAGCAGCTGCCGCATTTGGGTATATGTCTGTTCAGGTGTTAGTAGGCTTCCGGTTCTCGGCAAATAGAAAGAGAAATATGCGATCTGCTCGTAAGGGTTCTGTGTACGCGGGAAGGTAAGTGATGATTGTTCGTCGACCTCATTCCAGCTACCTAACGTCTGGAAATGCAGCCAGTAGAAGTGGGTCTCTTCCCGGCAAGCTGTTGCCGTACGGTGGGAACGATCAGGGCGGAGGATAGCGTAATGATTCTCGGGAATGGTATAAGGCGTTGATTCTTCTTCCATGTACAGACAGCCTTTGGTCACGATAAGGAGATCGAATACACCTATATTTATGCGAGCCGGATGCTTGCCGCCTACAGTGTAGGTATCTTCACCGCTGGTAATGTAATGGGGCATAGGCGGAGAAATGAGTTGGAACATGAACCCTTCCGCTCCTTTCAGCATTCTTATGAACTTATCATAGGGTAAACAATGTGAATAGGCAAAAAAATTTCACTTCAGCGTGAATTACATTGAATTTATTTGTCGCAATGATGTTGTGATTGGATAAAAACTAGTTGCGATTAGATATCTGATTTTTGGTGAGTGAAGCTTATAGTTAAGTCAGAAAATCATTAGAATAGGAGTGTTCACTATGAATCTACAGCAGTCTGTATTCGAAGCGTTGCCGCTTGGCAGCATTAAACCAACAGGTTGGATTCGGAATCAACTTCTCATTCAAGCCAATGGATTGACGGGGCACTTAGAAGAGCACTGGGCGGATGTCGGCCCCAATAACGGTTGGATCGGAGGAGATGGCGAAAGTTGGGAGCGTGGACCATACTATCTTGACGGTTTGGTGCCACTGGCTTATTTGCTCGAAGATGAGGCCTTAATAAAGAAAGCTAAGCGTTGGGTGGAATGGACGCTAAGTAGTCAGAGGGAAAATGGACTTTTTGGACCCGAGCGTATAAAAACGGTTAATTCGGACGTTGATAAGAATCAAGACTGGTGGCATTACATGATCATGTTGAAGGTGCTCATGCAATATGAGGAAGCGACAGGTGATGAACGAGTCGTTCCATTCCTGTCATGTTATTTTGAATACGTCCATCGTACAATCGAAGAGCAGCCGCTTAAGGGTTGGGCGGAAACACGCGGCTCAGAGATGCTGTTATGCCTTCTATGGTTATACCGACGAACATCCGCTAGTTCGCTGCTTGAAATCGCACAAATCGTTGCGAAGCAAACAACGGATTGGACAAGTGTTTTTCACGATTTCCCTTTTTGGAGGAAGGTGGAGCATTGGGACTGGACGACACATGTTGTTAATGTAGCGATGGGACTGAAAACACCGGGCATCCGCTATCTGCTGAGCGGTGATGCCAGGGAGCATGCTGCTGTCCATCGAGGGATTGATAGCCTGATGAACTATCATGGACAGGCACATGGCATGTTCTCAGGGGACGAATGGTTGTCTGGCACTCATCCGAGTCAGGGGGTGGAAGTATGCGCTGTTGTGGAATACATGTTCACGATGGAGAATTTAGTGCGTATTTTTGGTGAAGGACGATTCGGTGATATTCTGGAGAAAGTTGCTTTCAATGCATTGCCTGCAACAATCTCACCGGATTGGACATCCCATCAGTACGATCAGCAAGTGAATCAAGTAGTATGCAATGTTGCTGCACGAAATTGGAGTAACGGACCAGATGCTAATTTGTTCGGCCTAGAGCCCAACTTCGGATGCTGCACGTCGAATATGCACCAAGGCTGGCCAAAGCTCGTCTCTCATTTATGGATGACAGATAAGCATGGCGGACTTGTGGCTGTTTCTTACGCGCCTTGCTCCGTAAAGACACTAGTAGGAACAGGAGTTAAAGCTCAGCTTCAGGTTAGCGGAGAATATCCATTTCGCGACCTCGTCAAGATGGAGCTAACGTTGGAGAGATCGGAACGTTTTGTTGTCTCACTGCGTGTTCCGCAGTGGTGCACGGCTCCAAGGCTCACCATTAACGGGGAAGACGTATCATTGCAAGTCGCGGATGGCTACGCCAAAGTAGAGCGCGAATGGAGCAATGGGGATAGCATTCTTCTTCATCTGCCGATGGAAGTCCGCACGCTTTCCCGTAATTTGCACGCGGTAAGCGTAGAGCGAGGACCGCTTGTTTATGCGCTTCCGGTGGCAGAAAACTGGCAGCGTATAGTGGAACGTCCGATGTTCCACGATTGGGAAGTGTATCCGGCATCTCCGTGGAAGTATGGATTAATGGAAAACACAGCTTTTGAAGTAAAAGAAATAGAAGTTCCCTATCAACCTTTCGAGGCTTCCAAAGCACCGGTACGCTTGAAAGTCAGCGGCAAACTTATCCATGACTGGCGCATGGAAGGCAACAACGCGGGAACTCCTCCCATGCATCCGAAAGTGGATAAACAGCCTGTTGTAGAATTGGATTTAGTACCGTATGGCAGTGCAAGATTGCGAATCGGAGAGTTTCCTGTCATTGGCAAACGTCAAACGAGAGAGTGAACTGGTTCGTATGAAACCTTGCCTGTTTTTTCACTCCTCTCGATTCACACTCTATTTTAAAACAAAATTTCATATTTTATTTTAATATTGAAATATTATTTTGTTGTTCCTATAATAATAGGTATTCGCTTCACTTTGTAAACACTTACATGACAGGATGGAGCTGCGGAAATTATTTTTGGCTTTGCGAGGGGAGTTAGTAAACGATATGAGTAAGAATCGTATGAGCAGGAGTCATACAGACCTCACTGAATGGACGCTTCGGCAAAAAATCGGACAGATGATCCTTTGTGGATTTGAAGGCACGAGCATGAGCGAAGATCTGGAGAACTTTATTGAACTAAACCACATTGGCGGGGTCATTTACTTTGCTCGTAATGTGCAGGATACACAGCAAGTTGCTCTTTTGTCCGAGCAGCTCCAACAAGTCGCAAAACGGTCTCAGAATCTGCCGTTATGGATATCTATCGATCAAGAGGGCGGCATGGTGGCTCGCTTGACGGAAGGCGTGGCGTTAATGCCAGGGCAGATGGCACTGGCAGCGGGAGCTCTTAATGCGACTGACGGTTCAAAGTCTGCTTATGAGGCGTCCTTCATTTCAGGGCAGGAATTGCGAACGCTTGGTGTTAACATGAACTTCGCACCCGTTCTGGATGTGAATAATAATCCGGATAATCCCGTTATCGGTGTTCGGTCATTCGGGGAATCTCCGGAACTTGTGGCTGAATTTGGACGTCAGTCGATGCAAGGCTATCAGGATGCAGGGGTCGTTGCAACGGCCAAGCATTTCCCGGGACATGGTGATACGAACGTGGATTCGCACCTGGATTTACCAACGATCGAGCATGCTGAAGCGCGTATTCGTACGGTTGAATTGGTGCCTTTCGTTGAATCGATCAAGAACGGCGTGGATGCAATAATGTCAGCACATATTTATTTCCCTGCCTTAGAATCGGCTAAGTTGCCTGTTACTCTCTCGAAGTCGGTACTTACAGGACTTCTTCGCGAGGAGCTCGGCTTTGAGGGAGTTATCATGACTGACTGCATGGAAATGAACGCGATCTCCGAGCATTACGGCACAGCGTCGGCGGCTGTTATGGCGGTCGAAGCAGGAGCTGATCTCGTGCTGATCAGCCACAGCCGCGACCGCCAACTCGCGGCCATCACCGCGCTGGAGCGCGCGGTGCGCGAAGAGCGCGTTACCGAAGCGCGTATTGACGCTTCGGTCGCCCGTTTGCTCGCGCTCAAGGAGCGGCGCGGCTTGTTTGAAGCGCGGCCAAGTGCAGGGGCCGCGCAAGAGGTCGGGACCGCGGCGCACCGCGCGGTCGCTCAGCGCCTCAGCGAAGCGAGCATCACGCTCGTCAAAGACGAGCAGAAGCTGCTCCCGCTGAAGCGGGTGAAGACGCTCACGGTCACTGTGGCCGCAGCCGTTTCGTCGGGTGTCGACGAAACGTACGCGGGCCCCGCGAGCTTGGGGGCAGCGCTGGCCGAGCACGGCCTAGACGTGCTCGATCGCGTGCTGCCGCTGCCTGAGGTGGCAGCGAGCAGCGCTGGGCTGCTCGCCGAGGCGCAGCAGGCGGAGCAGATCGTCATCGGGACGTACAACGCCCGATTCCATCCCGCGCAGGTCGAGCTGGTGCGTGCCCTGCAGGCGCTCGGCAAGCCGCTTGTCGTTGTCGCACTGCGAGTGCCGTACGATTTGCTTGAGCTGCCGGAGATTTCAACCTTCGTCGCGGCTTACGAAAGCCGGCCGCTTGCTCTGCATAGCGCGGCCAAGTGCTTGCTAGGCCAGCTAATGCCGCAAGGCCGGCTGCCGGTTTCGCTCGGTCAAGACTATCCGGCAGGATGGAAATGGGAGAGTGGTTTGTGATGCTGCGCTCCTTATTGAATCAAACGTCTCTGACGGTGGCTGGCATTATGTCAGGAACTTCCCTCGACGGGATTGACGTAGCGCTAGTCCGGATTGATGGCTGCGGCGCCCACGCGAAGGTCGAGGTGCTTCACTTTGAGAGCTTTGCCTATGAAGATGAATTACGGGAAAAGCTCAAAGAATTATGTTCCATCGAACATTCCGATGTGTCTCTACTATGCGGGATGAACTTCGCGATAGCGGAACGCTTTGCCGATGCAGTGCTGCGTGCGGCGGCAGCGGCAAACATTCCCATGGAGCAAATTGATCTCATCAGCTCTCATGGTCAAACGGTATGGCACATTCCAGTCGCGGATGAAACGAAATCATTTCTGCCGAAATCAACCCTGCAAATCGGCGATTTATCCGTCCTAGCAAAGCGCACGGGAAGACCTGTTGTGGGCGATTTCCGTACAGCGGATATGGCGGTTGGCGGTCAAGGTGCACCTCTTGCGCCTTACGGTGACTTTATTATGTTCCGACATGAGGAAAAGGGGCGTATTCTCCAAAATATCGGCGGTATTGGCAATTGCACCGCGATTCCGGCTTCCGCATCGACAGAAGCTAATCGTCTTATCGCCTTTGATACTGGACCCGGTAATATGATCATGGACCAAGTTGTCTTCGAGCTTTCACAGGGCAGGTTGACTTATGATGCGAATGGCGCATGGGCCTCTATCGGCTTTGTAGATGTAGAGCTGCTTAATAGCATGCTGGCACATCCCTACTTCAAGCTCCCTCCGCCCAAAACGACGGGGCGGGAGCTCTTTGGTAAAACGTATGCCTCCTCTTATTTGGCAACTGCTCTTGAGCGAGGATTATCTCCTGAAGACATCGTGGCGACAGCGACTTCATTTACCGCTCATTCCATCGCTCGTGCTTACAACGACTTTGTTCTTCCGGAGTATAACATTGCAGAAGTGATTGTTAGCGGGGGCGGGGCGCATAATCAGACGCTGCTCCGGATACTCCGAGAGCTGCTTCCGAAGCAATCCATTCTTACATCGGATGAACTTGGCTTATCGAGTGATGCCAAAGAAGCTGTCCTCTTTGCTTTGTTAGGCAACGATTGGATTCATGGCGTGCCTAATAATCTGCCATCTGCTACTGGAGCTGGGCGGCCAACGATTATGGGCAAGTTAGCTCTTCCTTAGATTCTTTTGTTATAGAACTGACAGATATTAATTGGTTTTGTTCCCGGGTCAAACATGCCCGGAGCATTAACACCCGCCAATCGACGGGGATTGTGAAGTTTCTCTCAGTATGTATCCGTAGATTTTTTGGCAAGCTTTTGAATAACTTGGTCTACTTTATGAATATGCTGCGACATCTTTTCCGCTGCAAGCTGCTCATCTTTCGTCTCAATGGCATCGACGATGTCACGATGCTCCTGAAGGAGCTTCTCAGCGGAAGCACGTTCAGCAAAAAACCATAGACGGCGAGAAGCCTTCATACTTAGCTGCAATCGCTCCGTTAATGACTCCATCATCCCGATCATAAGGGTATTGTGGGAGGCTTTGGCGATTTCTAGGTGAAAGCGAATGTCGGCTTGCTCGCTTTCTTCTTCGTTTTCAAGTGTTGCTTCCATCGTGCCAAGGATCTGCCTGAGTGCTGTCAAATTTTCTTCCGTACGGCGACTAGCGGCTAACGAAGCACAACCCGCCTCTATGAATCTTCGCACCTCCTGCACTTCTTGCAGCGTTTGGCCTTGGTCAAAGAGGCTGCTGCTCTCTATAGGCAAAGGGTTCGTAACGAAGGTGCCTCCGCCATGTCGAATATCTACCCAGCCCATTGCCTTTAATCCGCTAAGCGCTTCTCTAACCGTAGAACGGCCAACCTGAAAACTAGCTGCAAGTTCCACGACGGTTGGAAGTTTCGAACCTGGCGCATAAGTCCCCGTCTCGATTTGCATTTTAATTTGCTGAAGCACGATTTCGGAGCCCTTTTGCGGTCGAATCTGCTGAAATGTCATATAATTCCCCCATGAAGTATCTATACATCTATTCAATCATAAGATAAAATAGAAAAAAAGTCATCTGATCACATGATCAATTGTGTTGAAATAGATGAGTTGTCCCATGGGAGGTATTTTATGCTTGAAAGTCGAGTAAGACAAAAACTGCAGGATATTGTAGGCGAAGCATTTTTCAAAGATGATATGGAAACTCTTGTTACGCATTCTTATGATGGAACACCCATGCTCCAAGCGCTGCCTGAAGGTGTGATCTATCCCAAAGATACGGCGCAGGTATCTGCGATTATGAAAGTGTTAAATGAGCATCGCATTCCGCTGGTCAGCCGAGGTTCAGGCACGAATCTTTGCGGCGGAACAGTCCCCGTTCAAGGGGGCATCGTGATGGTCATGCATCGGATGAATGCGATACTCGATATTGATATGCAAAATTTAACGGCAACCGTCCAGCCGGGTATCATTACGAAGCAATTCATAGAGCATATTGAAAATCTTGGCTTATTTTATCCACCAGATCCAAGCAGTATGGCGATCTCGACAATAGGCGGAAATATAGCGGAATGCTCCGGAGGTCTTCGCGGCTTAAAATACGGTACCACCAAAGATTATGTGATCGGATTAGAATGTGTCCTAGCTTCAGGCGAAATTATGCGTACAGGCGGGAAGTTGATGAAGGACGTGGCCGGTTATGATTTAACGAAGCTGCTCATTGGCTCGGAGGGTACGTTAGCCGTCATTACGGAAGCAACGCTCAAGCTTGTGCCGCCTCCCAAATATAAGAAAACGATGCTGGCTATGTACAAAGATTTATACGGAGCTGCTCGCACGGTATCCAAAATCATTGAAAATCGCATCATTCCGGCTACCCTAGAATTCATGGATAATCCAACGATCCGAGTTGTAGACGATTTTGCGAAATTGGGACTTCCGCTCGATATGGCAGCTATTTTGTTAATCGAGCAGGATGGAGATATGGAAACCGTCGAGCGGGATATCGAACGGATATCGGAAATCTGCCGCGAGGAGCTGGCGGATGAAGTCAGCATTGCGAGCAATCAAGAGGAAGCTCTGAAGCTGTTAACGGCAAGAAGAAGCGCCTTTACCGCACTCGCCCGTCTACGCCCAACAACGATATTAGAGGATGCGACGGTTCCACGCTCTAAGATTGCTGATATGGTCCTTGAGATTAATCGCATAGCCGAGAAGCATCGTGTGCAAATTTGTACCTTTGGACATGCCGGAGATGGCAACCTTCATCCAACGGCGACGACAGATGCAAGGGATCAGGAAGAAATACATCGAGTTGAACTAGCCTTCGAAGAAATATTTGAAGCGGCTATCGGGATGGGAGGTACGATTACCGGCGAACATGGCGTTGGTTTAGTCAAAGCACCTTTCTTGGAATGGAAAGTGGGTAGTGCCGGAATCGCTATGATGAAAGGGATTAAGGAAGTCTTCGATCCTCACCATCTTTTAAATCCCGGTAAAATGTTTGCCAAAGAGTCCAGACGCAGGGTGGTGATTGATCGTGGCTAAGCTCGCAGCAGCAACACTTCAAGAAACACTGGTACAGAAACTGGATTACGAGCAGTTAACCAATTGTATGCGCTGCGGTTTCTGTCTGCCAGCTTGTCCGACATTCAAGGAGACTGGTGTGGAAGCCGAATCCCCTCGCGGACGAATTTCACTTATGAAAGCAGCTGTAGATGGCATTATGGAGCCAGGTATCAGCTTCGAAGACCAAATGAACCATTGCCTGGGATGCCGCGCTTGTGAACCAGCCTGTCCGGCTGATGTGAAATATGGACAGTTAATTGAGCAGGCACGCGATGCGATTGAGACGCACACGAAGCAGCACAGATGGTGGGTTAGCGGTGTACGTAAGCTGGTGTTCAAGGAGCTTTTTCCTCATCAAAAAAGGATGAGTTTGTTGGGATCAGGCCTTCATTTCTATAAAAAATCAGGGCTGCAAACCGTCGTTAGGAAAACAGGCGCTGTAAAGGTATTTTCCAAGCACTTATCCGATATGGAAACCATACTCCCCGATGCTTCCAGCAAAGGGATCGTAGAGCAATTGGGTACCTACATTCCGGCAAAAGGGGAAAAGTTGGCTACGGTCGGCATGTTCCGCGGCTGTTTAATGGATGTTTTGTTTACCGAAACGAATATCAAAACGGTAAAACTGCTTTCTGAAGCGGGATTTGACGTAGTCATTCCAGAGACGCAGAATTGCTGTGGGGCTCTTCATGCACACAGCGGTGAGAGTGATCAGGCGAAAGCTTTGGCCAAAAATAACATTCGCGCTTTCCAAGAGTCCGGTGTCGATTATATTGTGTCCAATGCGGGTGGCTGCGGCGCCATTCTAGTGGAGTATGATCATTTGCTTCATGAGGAGCCGGAATGGAAGGAAGACGCGGCTTGGTTCGCTGCGCGAGTGAAGGATATCAGTACGATTCTTGTAGAGCAAGGACGTCCACTCCAGTTCGCAGAGACAGTTGATGGTGGAGCCTCCACTCGCGTTACGTACCAGGACTCTTGTCATCTACGCAACGTCATGAAAGGCAGCAATTCTTCCAGACAGCTCCTGAAAGAGGTAGGCAATGTTGCCTTTATAGAAATGAAAGATGCAGGCTCCTGCTGTGGTTCGGCCGGCATTTATAATGTCACACAGCCCGTTATGGCAAACCAAATTCTTGAGCATAAAATGGAAAATGTGAACGCTACTGCCGCTCAGTATCTGGTTACAAGCAACCCCGGCTGCTTGCTGCAAATGAAGCTGGGTATTGAGAAGCACGGGCAAAAAGATCGCATGGAAGCTGTTCATATTGCCGACTTTTTATACGATAGAGTCGTGAAGAATTAATCTTAGTCAAGTAAAAAATAAAGCCATTATCTTAAACTAGTTCAACTAGATCAAGATAATGGCTCTTTTTTAATTGTTATTTTTTCATTCTAACTACAAATAGGAGATCTATAATATAATAGAACTCAAGTTGAGTGATCTTTGTTATAACTTATTTACGTTAACGTGATGGAGGCGAATACTGATGAATATTTTAGTTACCGGGGGAGCCGGTTTTATCGCTTCACATATTGTCGATCAATTGATCATTTCTGGGCATCACGTACATATTTTTGATAATTTATCTACAGGTCGTAATGAAAATTTGAATCCCCTTGCTGTCTTTCATCAAGGAGATCTGTTAGATAATGGTTTAGCAGAGGCATTCACCGCTGCACGCCCAGAAGTCGTGATTCATCATGCTGCTCAAATCGATGTTCAGACCTCGCTTACTAATCCTTTATTAGACGCTAAAATAAACATTCTCGGCACCCTTGCCGTCTTGGAACAATGCAGGGAGCATGGTGTTCAGAAGCTGATTTACGCTTCATCTGCAGCTGTGTATGGAACCCCGCAATATTTGGGCGTTGATGAGAAGCATCCGATAAAGCCGCTATCCTTCTATGGTATTTCTAAACATACACCGGAACATTATATTGAGAGTTTTTCTTCTCTTTACGAGCTGGATTATACGATTTTGCGTTATGCGAATGTATATGGGATTAGACAGGATCCAAAAGGAGAGGGAGGCGTAGTCTCTATTTTCGTAGATAAGCTTCTTGCGGGTAAACAACCATTGATTTTTGGCGATGGGGAGCAAACGAGAGATTTTATTTATGTGAAAGATATCGTTCGCGCCAATATGGCCGCACTGAGTAAGGGCAGCCGTGGGTTATACAATATCAGTTGGAACGAGCAGACGAGTGTCAACGCTCTTCTTAAGGAAATGTGCGATATCAGCGGGATGAGCTTCAATCCCTCCTATGCACCTTCTCGTGCTGGAGATATCGTTCACAGCCGATTGGATAATCGTGCAGCGCTTGCCGGTTTGGATTGGAGTCCGGTATATACATTAAGGAATGGCTTACAGGAAACCTTTGACTATTACAAAGATCAATATCCGGTATAACTAATTGACTATTTCCGTATAACCATTTGGTGCGTCTATATGTAAAAACTTTAATTTACGGGCTTCTCTACCAGGGGAGCTCTCGTTATTTAAATGGATGGAAAATACGGTCAAGCCCTTCTTTTGTTCCTTTCGCAATCTGTCCACTCTTGTTTTCATCCACGCATCCTTTTTCCAATTCGCCCTCCAGTCCTCCCATAACAAACCATCAATATGAGGCAGCGCATAGTCGATTGTATCAAAGCCGCGATTCTGAATAAGGGAAAGCCCGGGATATTGATTTCTCACGTCTTGAAGGAAAGAACGGTAAGCTTCCCTTGTTTGGTTTTGAGTAGCTCCATCTTTAATCCAGTCATCGATATCCCCAACCGTATCTAGGAATATACCGTCCAAACCCTTGTCTGAGATAGATGTTTTGATTTCTGATAACAGCAGCTGACGGTAATGGGATTGCCGCAAGTCCATCAAATAAGAGTCCCATTGCTTGAAATGGATGCGCTCGCCATGCTTCAATAAATAATCAGAAGACAGAAGTTCCTTCACACGAAAGCTGTTCCAGGAAGGGGTTTCCATAACGCTTATATAACCTATAACGATAGTGCCCTTGGATTGAATGTCTTGTATCTGTACCTTTGAGAACAGTTGAGGTTCGATAATGATAAGATCTTTGGTCTTTAAGTGAATGATTGCTTGTTCTGTAGGTGTACCATAGTAGAGGGAGTAATCTTTCACGTTTTGAAAAGGTTTAGAAGCTTGGACTTGCTTCTTGAAGGGGAAAGAAAAAAAGACCATGGAGACGATAATGGCTGCTGTTACCTGAGATGTCTTCATCGCTTTTCACGGACCTCCCTGAAATTTGGATTAGCTTCATTATATGATAAAATATAACCTATCAACATTCAAACTTATCCTTTAACATATGTAAAATTTATGAAATCTGCAGCTAGATAAATGTAAGGAGTTGACAGCCATGAATCACCTAGCTATCGTGGATGACGATATTGTTCTACTACACATTTTACAGGATTTATTCGAAGTGAGAGGTCTTCAGGTCTCTGCCTTCAATGACCCTGTTGCTGCGTTAAAATCAATAAAGGCATTGAAACCGGATGCTGTGCTGTCCGATGTACTTATGCCGAATTTATCGGGATTTGAACTATGCCGCGAGCTTCGCTCGGATAAATCCTTTGCCAAAACACCGATTTTTCTGATGAGTGCGAAGCATTCTATAGGCGAATTATCGAAGTCTATGATGGCTGGAGCCGATGAGTATATTATTAAACCTTTTCAAACGGATGATATCTATGAGCAATTGAAACAGTTTTATAGGAAAAAAAACAACCCAATTATTATCAAACCCTTGGATAGTTAAAGTTTGGAGGAAACGCGATTGATTTTTCGACAAAATCGAAGCTGGTTAGCTTGGTGTGAGCTGGCTTTTTTTCTGGCCATTCTATTTATTATCCATATGGTGTACAACATTGATTGGTTGAGTTGGTCACCCAATCCATTTTTATTTGTTGTTCTTTACTTTTCGCTCCGCTATGGAACAAGGATAGGCGCAGCCACGGCGGTTGGAGCCAGCCTGCTGCATATCTTAACGTACCTCCAGATGAACGGTGATTTATATGGGCTCTTTGACCAATGGGATCAAGCGAAATGGTTCGTGTGTTATTGGGGGATCGCTTTATTTGTAGGTCACGTTTCCTCCGATTTACGTTTTCGATACGCCATTCTGGCGGATGAATTTGAGGACAATAAGCAGCAGCTAGCGAAAATGGATACCAGCTATCATGATCTTCTCTTTGTAAAGAAAGCCTTGGAAACGAAGGTCGTCGGTGCTCAAGAAAGCATGTATACCCTCTATAAAATTGCCAAGGCATTAGATTCCGAAGACTCGGAAATTATTTTCACGGATGCTGTACGCTTATGCAAAGATTTAATTCAGGCGGGTTCCATCGTCATCTATCGAATGAGTCCAGGCGGTGATGTACTGAGGCTGAAAGTCTATTACGGGGGAGAAACACATTATCCGGCCACAGTATTCCTAGATCAACCATCCTTGTACACCCAAGTATGTAAAGAGAAAACGGTTCAAGTACGACCGGAAGGAGAGTCGGTTGATATTCCTATACTTGCAGGACCTCTTCTGGATGAGAACAAGCAAATTATAGGCATTATAGGATTGAATGGACTTGATTTTGTTGCCTTGAACAAGCATACGATGGATCTGTTTCGACTTATTCTCACTTGGATGGGTGAGAGCTGTGTGAAAGCGTTCCAGAAGGAACAGAAGTTGAATGAACAGCGTTATTTCCCGAATACCCGGGTAATGAAACCGGATCATTTCTACGCCAAATTGAATGAAGAAACGATACGCGCAACCGATTTTGCCCAAAAATTCCTACTATTGCAGATTCCAATTGAGTTTAGTGAGATGGAAGAGTCAGATGCACTGATAGAAATCAATGGCTTGACACAGCAAATGCTGCGTGATGAAGATGCGATGGCCTACGATTCATTCCGCGGAGAACTGTTATTTTTACTTCCCGCCACGTCACCTGAACTGGCATCACGTATTGAAGACAGGATTAGGAATCGTTTCAATAGGGGGGGCTCAGAATGAGAGTCTCTCGGAATGTTCGGCATTTTGATGTTTCTCCTCACGCTTGGCTTGTCGTGGCCGTCAGTCTACTATTTGCAGTGTTAGATGGACTGCAGATCATAGGGCTTTCTTTTCATTGGACTAGCTTGCTGCTCCATCTCGTCCTTGTGCTCATTTATAATAGACTGCTCCATATCATCACCTTCAGAATCGAAGATAGATTGAGTGGCGGATGGGTGCAAACCATCATCCTTTTCTTTCCCGGTGTTGGATTTTTGGTTGGATCATTGGTCTTCTTTGGATTGTTGCTTTTTCGCTTTCGGCACGACTTTTACGAGGAATATGAGAACTACGTCCATTATTCCCCGCAATCGATGGAAAGCTATCATATTAATGTGGAAGCGGAATCGAACCGTCTGCCATTTCGTGAAATCCTGATGTCAGGCGAGCCTGTGGGCAAGAAGGAGGCTTTATTTTCTCTGCTTCAATATGAAGGCAATAATAAAGTGCAGTTATTTAACGAGGCACTGCGTAATGAAGATCCCGAAGTGGTTCATTATGCAGCGACAAGTTTGAACTATTTAAATGAGCAATATATACGAAGCATCAAGAAATGGACCTTACTTGTGCAGCAAGACGATAGAAGCTGGGAGACATGGAAGGAATTATTGGAAGCCTACCGACTTTATTTGGGAAGCCATTTATTGACGGAAGAACTCGCTATGGAAGTTAGACAGACGTTCAAACAATGGATAGGACGAGGACTTTCGCAATTCCCGGGTGAGCCCCGATTTATATTAGAGTTATGCAATCTGGCACGAATGGAAAAGGATTACCAGGCGGCCATCCGCCACGCTGAGCAGCTTTCCAATGTGGGTGAATATCGCTATATGGTTTATTTAACTAAAGCAGAAAAAATGTATGCAGAAGGAAAATTAACCGAACTTAGTCAATTTGCACAGCAATGGTTGGACAGCAGCATTGAGGTTCCGGACGAGCATCTGCCTGCGATCCAATTTTGGAAGGAGCTGAAGGAACAAGGTGTCCCGCAAGCTGATCATCTTTACATGCGTTATCGTTAGTGTGCTGCTGCTCGGTGTGGGGCTTCAAACCTTACGAACCGTCGACTTGTTTCCTTTATCCTCAGCAAGAAATGTGTATCAAGAGGCGCAGTTCTCGATGAAGAGCTCGGCACAATCATCCATAACAGGTGATAAACTGAGCCTGTATATGTATACCAATCCGAAAGATTCAGAAGGCAATAAGGTCAAAATCAACCTATTGGCAGCGCTAGGGCTTGCCAAATTGCATGCGGATTCCATAACGGCCGACGAATTGAGGACAATGAAACCAAATCCGTGGACGGTCATTTTACTTACTGGCGAAGATATAAGCGAGTTGGATCAGACCGTTATCCAGTCCTATTTGAATGAAGGCGGTCGACTCCTTGCCTATACGCGGTTTTATGCTCCTGAATGGAATGACATGCTGGGGATAGAAAGTAATAACGGATTCATTGAAAGAACGATACACGGCATAGAAGTCAACCAAACCGTATTTCCCGGCTATCCTAATCTTCCGGCAAGCAATGCGTTATTTTCCAACAGTATGTTGGATATTAAGCTTAAGCCGCAGGTTAAAATTTATTTATCGGCCGAAGGAGTGCCAATGCTCTGGAAAAATAACTATGGGCAGGGAAGCGTCGTGTTCTGGAACTCAACCAGCAGTATCCAGAAGGTAGGTCGAGGGCTTATGGTTCAATCTATTGGTCTTGCTCTAGACAGCCTGGTTACTTCACAAGTGGCAGTACGAAGTCTGAATATTGATGATTTCCCATCCCCCGTTCCACTTGTCGTTAATCCGCTGATTCGTCAGGAGTACGGACTTAGCACACCTGCCTTTTATGAACGGATTTGGTGGGCAGATATGGCTCGTTTCGCGAAGCTCTATGGGTGGAAGTATACGGGCCTCATGATTGGGAATTATCAGAATCAGACGAGTTCTCCTCTTCCAACGCTTTTGGGGAACTATCCGAAGATCATGCCGTATTTTGGCAGTAAGCTGCTAGGTCTGGGTGGAGAGATTGGTCTGCATGGCTATAATCATCAATCTCTCGTTACGCCAGAGGAACCAATTAACAGTAATCTCGGCTATGTTCCTTGGCCCGATAAAGCATCCATGGTCCAAAGTCTTCAGCGTATGGTAGAGCTTGCGAACAACTTGTTTCCTGGGCATGAGCTGAAGACCTATGTGCCTCCGTCCAATGTGTTGAACAAGACGGGGAAGGCAGCGATTGCTGAAGCCGTACCCTCCATTGATATCATCGCTTCCCTTTATTATGCGGGGGAAGAAGAAGGCTTTCTGGAGCAGGAATTCGGGGTGGACAGTGAATTTCCGCAATTCACGAATTTCCCCCGTATTTCTTCCGGTTACTGGCTGGACGACAGTACGAAATTTTACGTAAATGATGTTATTGCTAATTTTGGTTTGGTGAATCACTTTGTACATCCGGACGATGCGCTCGATATCAAACGTTCCTCAGGAAAAGGCTGGAAGTTCTTGAGTGCGCAATTCGAAGCATGGATGGCTTCGCTCAATAAAAGCTATGCGTATCTTCAACCATTAACGGTTAGGGACGCCGTGAAAAAACTTAGTATCTATTCGGCTGGGGAAGTCTACGTTCATTACAGTCAAGATGTAATTACGATTACGACCAAGGATGAACTGGTCCCCATGCATTACACCGTTCGCGTACCAGATAACCGAACACCAGAGATTTCCAAGGAAGCTGGCGTACTGACACGTATGGACTATACGGACGGACTTTGGCATTTGGAGGCTCATCAACCTACTGTGACCCTACAATTGAAGGAAATGAAGCCATGAAAATCGCATTGATAGCGGAAGGAAGTTACCCTTATGTGTCAGGCGGGGTAGCGAATTGGATTCAAATGTTGGTCTCGGCAATGCCGGAGCATGAATTTGAAATCATCGCGATTTCTTCATCGCGCAAAGAGGCCTCAAGCTATAAATACAAGCTTCCGCCCAACATTACAGGCATTCATGATGTTTTCATCATGGATTACCTGAATCTAGAGGAGGGGAAGTCTCCACGGTTAACCAAGAAAGAGGCTGCATCCTGTCTGGAGTGGTTTGCATTTCAAAAAAATTCCGAACAAACTATTCCCTGCATTGCTGATCCTAATAAGTTGGGAAATCCGATTACCTTTATGAAAAGTGAAATGTTTTGGGATTTCCTGGTTGCTTCCTATGAGCAAGAAATGCCGAATCATTCGTTTAATAGCTATTTCTGGACGTGGAGATCCATGTACCTCCCCGCCATCTATCTGCTGCAGCAGTCCTATCCAATAGCCGATGTGTATCATGCTGTTTCAACCGGATATGCTGGCTTGATCGCCACCTATTTGCGAATGAAGAATAAGAAGCCATTCCTGCTTACGGAGCATGGCGTTTATGCACGTGAACGGGAAGAAGAGATTTTGAAATCAGCCTGGGTAGATCCTCCATTCAAGAAAAGATGGATCGACTATTTCTACCATATGTCTCAAGGTACTTATCACACGGCTGACCGAACCATTTCTCTTTATAAAGGTACGCATCAAATTCAACTGGAGCTCGGACTTCATGCTGAGAAAGCGATGATTATCCCCAATGGCATTGATTATCACAGATTGTCAGTGCTTCCAAGAGATCCAAGTACCTCTGGTGGAGGAATCGTATTCGGGGCCTTAGTGCGACTCGTACCCATTAAGGATATCAAGACGATGCTCTATGCAGTTCGGCTCGCCAGTCATGACATTCCTGATATGCAGCTTTGGATTATGGGGCCTACGGACGAAGATCCTGATTACTATCAAGAATGCATAGCCTTAACCCGCAATCTCCATTTGGAGGAGATCGTTACCTTTATGGGAAAGGTAGCGATTGACGAATATTTACCTAAGATTGATGCGCTCATACTGAGTTCGATTAGTGAAGGTCAGCCCCTCGCAGTTCTGGAAGGAATGGCCGCAGGAATACCATGGATCTGTACGGAGGTAGGCAGCTGCCGCGAGCTGCTGGAGGGGAAGGATGAGCACGATGTCGGAATAGCCGGCTATATCGTTCCTCCTGTTAATCCAAAAGCGATGTCTGAGGCTATGGTGAAAATGTATACACTCCCAGAAGAGCGAACCTATATGGGACAAGTAGGACGCAATCGTGTGGAAGCCTATTATCAGATTGATCATTTTATTGATGCTTATCGGCAGTTATATGATGAGGTGGTTACTTAATGGCGGGAATCGGATTTACCCTGCAGAAGTTGTTCCGCGATGACTATCTTACACTAAGAGTTCGGGCATATGCTTATGCTTCTTTCATTGCTGCGGGTCCTTGGATGCTATCTGTCGGCAGCATTGCTCTGATTAACTTTATGCTTGTTCAATTCGGTCATGTCGATGACGCTCAGCGTCAATTGTTCATTGTTACGGTATCGTATTGTTTCATTTTCTCGCAAATACTTTCCGGGGGCTGGCAGCTGAGTGTTACAAGGTATTTGGCCGATCATTTTTTTCAAAATCGTCTTGAGGTAGTTACCCCTACCTATGTGGGTATAAGCAGGATCATACTCGGCATTTCACTCCTTATTGCTGTGATTTTTTATTGGTCGTCTCCGTTATCAATGGTGTATAAAGTGACGAGCGTATTGTTATTTTTCATGATTGGACAAATTTGGCTGGCTATGGTCTTTTTAACCGCGGCTAAGGATTATAAGATTATTTCATATTCGTTTTTGGCTGGTGGTCTGGTCTCGATCATAGGTGTGAATGTTCTGCTGAGGTATCCTATTGCTTTCGAGCAACATGAGCAGGCAACCAACATTTTAATAGGTTTTAGCTGTGGTATTCTTCTTACCATGAGCATGCTGGTATTTGTGCTGCTGCGCTCGTTTCCGGCTAAAGAAGCGTCTAATCCATATGGTTTTTTACATTATGTCGATAAATACCCTTCGCTCCTGTGGATCGGATTTCTTTATAACATAGGCGTTTGGACACATAACATTATCATTTGGTTAGGACCATCAGGTGTACGGATCGAGGAGACGTTTATGTATAGCCCCATCTATGACACCCCTGTCTTTCTGGCCAATCTGACGATCATTCCGTCACTCGTTCTATTCGTCGTTTCCGTGGAGACGCAATTTTATGATAAATACAAAACGTTCTACGGCTATGTAACCCATGGCGGAACCTTGGAGATGATCACCAAGGCGAAGAAGCGAATGGTTGATGTGCTCTGGCGGGAATTATATCGTCTGACGAAGCTGCAAGGCCTATTGACGCTATTTATCATTATTATCAGTGATATGCTTCTAGAGAGGCTTGGCCTCCAAGAAATCGTAATCGACATTTTTAAGATGTGTGCGCTAGGAGCACTGATGAATGCCATCATGCTCATTCATATCTTAATCATGCTGTATTTCGAAGATCGTAAAGGGGCGGTCATCACAGGGGGGATCTATTTTGCCTTCAATGTGATACTGACCTTCGCAATGCTGCCTCTTGGCTTCGATTATTATGGGTTTAGCTACTTTATGGCAGGGCTTGCTGCTTACAGCTGGAGCGGGTTTCGATTGCTGACATTCTTGAAGCGGATCGAGGTTCATACCTTTATTTCACAAAGCATCATTTACAAGGAAGTACGAGGATTGTTCACCCGTTTAAGTGAAAAAGCTTACTGGCGATTGTAAAATTAATAGGCTTCGGCGTATGCATAAACAACTTCTATAGACAACTATAGAGGTTGTTTTTTTCATTGTTCCGCATCGCGTTTAGTGGTCAAGATAAAACAGTTCCAAATAAATACTGCAGCTTGGCTATCTAGCCGACTTTCTAGCAGCCGCGGGCGTCATCCCCAGTACTCTTTTGAACATGGCGTGAAAATGGGGTAAGCTCTCGAAGCCGCACATTTCTGCGATGCTGCTAATGTTGAGGTCGTTTTCGCTAAGCAGCTGCTTCGCTCGGATAATTCGTTTGGTCATGATATAGGCGGTAATATTCATCCCAACTAACTGTTTGAATACCCGGCTGAAATGAGCAGGTGTAACGGAGGCTTGCCTCGAAAGCGTCTTAAGGCCGATGTCCTCACAGAAATGTTGATCGATATAGAGCAAGATATCCCTCATCCACATAGGGGGAGCAATGGAATCCCCTGTGTTAGGCTTCGTGCCAGCACCCAAATCACGATTCAAAAAAAGCAGGAGTTGAAGCAGCTGCAGCAAGATAGCTTGCCGGTGTCCCAAATGGGGATGTTTGCATTCATATTGAATGGATTCCAACCACACATCTAAGTGTTGACGCTGCGGGAGCAGCGTTTCAAACTTGTAATTGTGGTGTTCTGCGGCTTGCTCGAAGGCATGCAAATAAGAGAAAGAGTCACCAAGGTTAGGAGCTTGTACGATGCTGGGGCTGAAATAAATTGCTGTGGACGTTACAGGCATCTCTCTATCCGGCGTTGCCCGGTGAATCGTATTGCCAGGGATGAGGAAGAGATCGCCTTGCTTCATTTCATAAAAAGTATGATCGATAAAAAAGGTTCCCTTACCTTGATACACATACACAATTTCATACCAATCGTGGAAATGCTCAGGGAGCTCGCTTTGCGAGCTCTTCGTACTTTTATAGGCAAATGAAAACGGGAAAGCATCGTTTGAATCGAAAACTTTACGTACAGGATGCATAGGATCCCTCCTTCAAGTTAGCTCGTGTCCATGATATCAAAAAACAGTATAAAGATGCTAGTTATCGTTATTTCATATGATTTATTTGGTGATACAATAGAAGAAAGCGGTACCAAATATGGATCATGAAGAGGAGAATCTCTATGCGGATCGACGCACATCAACATTATTGGAAGTTGGATCGGGGTGACTATGGATGGCTTACACCGGAACTGTCAGTATTATACCGTGATTTTCTGCCGGACGACTTATTGCCTCACCTGCACCAGCACAAACTGGATCAAACCATTGTTGTTCAAGCGGCGCCGACATTAGAAGAAACGGATTATCTACTATCACTAAGCGAGGAATCAGATACAATTGCCGGTGTCGTAGGTTGGCTCAATCTGGATGCCCCTGACTTCCATATCCATTATAAAAGGTTTAGCCAACATCCCAAATATGTAGGCTTTAGGGTCATGATTCAAGAAATGCCGGATGCGAGTGTTATACTTGAGCCTCATTTTGTAGAAGCGTTACGTTATTTTGCAGAAAGAGATGTACCCGTTGATTTGCTTGTCGTATCTCATCAGTTGGAGCCAGTAGTTCAGCTTTTGAATTTGGTTCCGGGTTTACGCGCGGTTATCGATCATATAGCTAAGCCGCGAATTGCGGATGGCGTTCTTGAGCCTTGGAAAAGTCAAATGGCGGCTATTGCGCAGCATCCAAAACTATATTGTAAGCTATCCGGTATGGTGACAGAAGCCAATCATACGGATTGGAAGCGTGAGGATTTTACGGCTTATATCCAGCATGTGCTGGGTGTATTCGGAACGGAGCGTGTATTATTCGGCAGTGATTGGCCGGTTTGTTTGCTCGCAGCCGATTACGATGACGTTGTTGATGTGCTTACTCAAGATTTGCCAGCAAATTGGACGGAAGCAGATAAAGCTCGCTTATTCGGACTAAATGCAAAGGAATTTTATAAATTATGAAGTATCGTAAGGTAAAGCGATAGCCCAATTGGATCGGGATCGTTTCTTATTGACAACAAAGGCTGTGCTTGGCGTACATATCGATGGGGGGGATGAGAGAGCTGATCGCCTTGCCAGTTAGCCTTCTCATCAAGACGATGGTTTTGTGAAAAAGGCGTGCTCAGTTTGGCTGGGCGCGCTTTTTTGCGCTCTCAGGCGGCGTTGAGGTTTGTTCAGGTACCAACTCAAGTTATTTTTACCTTGGCTCAACTCCCTGGGCTCTCCAGCTCGGCAACGAAAGCCGATGCTGCAGTCGAGAGCGGCATATTTTTCAAAGTGATAATACCGATCTTAGTCGACGGAATGGTAGCGTCTATATTCACCTCAAACAAGCTTCCGTCAGCGAGCTCCTTCGCTACAAATTCTTTGGTTACGAAGGAAACGCCAAAGCCGATCTTGGCGAATTCAATGAGTAAATCCACGCTGCCGAGCTCAATTTCCGGTTCAAGCAGCAAGCCATTTTCACTGAACAGTCGGGTGACGAATTTCCGTGAAGAACTGTTACTCGAAAATAAGATAATCGGGTAGGTCAACAGCTTAGCAAGGGAGACTTTTCCTACTGATAGCTCTCGGTATTTGGGCCCCGTTACGAAGCAATCCTGAATGGTAATGCCTTCTCGCACCTGTAATTGATCATCTAGAATAGGCGTCCTAACAATGCCAATATCAATCTTGCCCTCCTTCAGATGCTTGACAATTTCCGGTGTCGTTCCGTGGACTAAGTTAATCTGCACATGCGGATACTGCACGTGAAATGACTCCAAGAAAGGGATCAGATAGTGTTTGCACAAGGAGTCACTGCCGCCAATTTTGATTTCTCCGCTAGAGAAATTTCGAAGCTCACTTAATTTCTCTTCTGCGAGTGAAATGAAATTGTACGCTTGTTCGATGTAGGAATACAGCACAGCGCCTTCCTTTGTAAGCTCGACACCTTTGGACGTTCTGGCAAACAGCTGCAGCCCGAGAGTATCTTCTAACAATTTGATGGAGTGAGAGACGCTGGGCTGGGTAATGTACAGCTCTTTTGCTGCTTTAGACAAGCTGCCGGATTTGGCAGTCAGATAAAATACTTTATAAAGCTCAAAATTCACCATATAGACACCTTCTATAGCGAGTATCAAAACTATCAATTATTTGAATGCTTCATCTATCTTTATAATAAAGAGTAGACGGAAGTAATTCAACCAAATCGATGGAGGCGAATCTCTTTTGAATCAGACAACTGTTGGCATTGAAGAGTTAAGCATCAATACAATTAGAACGCTTACAATCGATGCAGTCGAGAAAGCGGCTATGGGTCATCCGGGTATGCCAATGGGTGCTGCCCCTATGGCGTATGCACTTTGGACACAGCATTTGAAGCACAATCCGAAGAATCCGAAATGGGTTGATCGTGATCGGTTTGTTCTTTCGGCAGGACACGGCTCAATGCTGCTTTATAGTTTGCTGCACCTAAGCGGTTATGATGTGACCCTTGACGACATCAAGGAATTCCGTCAATGGGGAAGCCGCACACCAGGGCATCCCGAGTATGGTCATACGGCAGGCGTTGAAGCGACAACGGGTCCACTAGGTCAAGGAGTTGCTATGGCTGTCGGAATGGCAATGGCTGAAGCCCATCAGGCCTCCGTTTATAATAAACCGAACTTCCCAATCGTTGATCACTTCACGTATGCTATTTGCGGAGATGGCGACTTGATGGAAGGTGTTTCCTCCGAAGCTGCTTCATTGGCAGGACATTTGAAATTGGGCAAGCTAATTGTGCTCTACGATTCAAATGATATTTCGCTCGACGGCGAGTTGAACATGTCGTTCTCTGAAAATGTCCGGACGCGTATTGAATCCTATGGTTGGCAATACTTACGTGTGGAAGAGCAAAACAACGTCGCGGCGATTTCCGCCGCGATCGAAGAAGGGAAGGCGGATCTGGGTCGTCCAACCCTGATTGAGATCAAAACCACGATCGGCTTCGGCAGTCCGAACAAAGCCGGCATAGGCGGCCACGGCGGCACGCATGGCTCGCCGCTCGGCAAAGAAGAGCTGCTGCTGACGAAGCAGGCTCTGGGTTGGCCGCTCGAGCCGGACTTCTATGTCCCGGCCGAGGTTTACAAGCACTTCGCCCAGCACAAGGAGCTGGGCGCTCAATCCCAAACCAGCTGGGAGCAGCTGTGGAACAGCTACCAAGCTGCGTACCCCGAGCTCGCTCAGCAATTCGAGCTCGTGAATCGCGGCGACCTTCCAGCAGACTGGAACGCCGACGTGCCGCGCTTTACCCCAGAAAGCGGCGCAATCTCGACGCGCACCGCTTCGGGCAAAGTGATTAACGGCTTGGCGAAGCGGGTACCTCAGCTTGTAGGCGGCTCCGCCGACCTAGCGAGCTCCAACTTCACCATGATTAACGACGCTGCGGCATTCAGCGCGGTCGATTACAGCGGCCGCAACTTCTGGTTCGGCGTCCGTGAGTTCGCCATGGGCGCAGCGCTGAACGGCATGCTGCTGCACGGCGGATTGCGCGCTTTCGGCGGAACGTTCCTCGTGTTCAGCGACTATTTGCGCGGGGCGATTCGTTTGTCCGCGCTCATGAAGCTCCCTGTTGCGTACGTGTTCACGCACGACAGCATCGCTGTCGGCGAAGACGGTCCGACGCATCAGCCGATCGAACAGATCCCATCCCTGCGGATGATTCCGGATCTGACACTGTTCCGCCCTGCGGACGCAAACGAAACAGCAGCGGCTTGGGAGTATGTCCTGAGGGCGAAGGAAGGCCCGTTCGTATTCGCGCTTTCACGTCAGAATTTACCGGTGCTTCCGGGCACGGATCATCTTGCTTATGCTCATATTCATCAAGGAGCTTATATTTTATCCGATGTTGATGCATCAGCTACTCCTCATATTCAACTCATCGCAACGGGCTCGGAAGTGAGCTTAGCACTTGACGTGAAGAAGCAGTTGGCGCAAGATGGTATTGGGGCTCGTGTAATTTCCATGCCAAGCCGTGAATTGTTCGAGCAGCAGCCTGAAGAGGTGCGGAATGCCATCCTTTTACCACAAGTAAAAGCAAATGTTGTCCTTGAGATGGCCTATCCTGCTGGATGGGAAGAGATTACGGGAGGCGATGGCTTCGTTGTGGGCATCCGTAAATTTGGTGCATCAGCGAAGGCAGATCGAGTCATTCGTGAATACGGCTTTACGGCAGATGCAATCGTTCAACAAATCAAACAGAAGTATTTCCAATAAGAGCCCACAAAAGGGAGAAAAGGTAGGGATACAGATGAAATTGTTTATCGACACAGCCAATGTAGACGAAATTCGCAAAGCTCACGCATTAGGTGTTGTTGCAGGAGTAACGACTAACCCTTCACTGATTGCTAAAGAAGGCAGAGATTTCTTCGAAACTGTGAAAGAAATCATCTCCATCGTCGGCGATGTACCGATTAGTGCGGAAGTCGTTTCATTGAAAGCAGACGAAATGGTTGAACAGGGTAAGAAGCTTGCTAAACTAAGCCCGAATGTGGTTATTAAGCTTCCAATGACATTGGATGGACTTCAAGCGACTAGCGTTTTCAGATCACTGGGCATCCCAACGAACGTAACCTTGATCTTCAGCTCGACGCAAGCTTTACTGGCTGCACGCGCAGGGGCAACTTATGTGTCTCCCTTTATCGGACGTTTGGATGATATCAACCAAGTGGGGATGAATCTTATCAAAGAAATCAGCCAAATTTTCCAAGTACACGGTATCAAATCAGAAATCATCTCCGCCAGCGTTCGTCACTCCGCTCACGTGATTGAAGCCGCGCTTGCAGGGTCACATATTGCTACAGTGCCTTACAAAGTCATTGA
The DNA here is from genome assembly GCF_025369935.1 of Paenibacillus andongensis. Taxonomy (NCBI): domain Bacteria; kingdom Bacillati; phylum Bacillota; class Bacilli; order Caryophanales; family Paenibacillaceae; genus Paenibacillus; species Paenibacillus andongensis. Next base: position 1,464,474 of record NZ_CP104467.1, read on the forward strand.
GTCCATGAGCAAGCACCCGCTGACAGATGCAGGGATCGAGAAATTTTTGGCAGATTGGGAAGGCGCAAACCAAGAAAAGTTTTAAGCGCAGGAAGACTCGCTGTAAGAAGCGGGTCTTTTTTTATTCAATTACAGCCTTTTTTCCCATCATAAGATATAGTAAATGTAAGTTTATTCGGATTTATAAAAGGAGCCATATCACCATGATTATTAGCGATGTTGAGCATTTTGAGCAGGAACGTCATCTGTGGCCGCCAGCCGTATCACGGGGTATCGATTACATTTTGAATCACAATTTAGGTGAAGCGGAAGCGGGCAGATACGACCTGGAAGGCGATAACGGCCATCTGATGTTCGCCAATGTGCAGGAGGTTGTGACCCGACCATCTGGGGAGCAAATGCCTGAATCCCATATGATATACACGGATATTCAGTTTCTAGTCAGCGGCGAGGAAAAGCTTTGTTTTTATAAGCTGCATTCGGGTGCTAAAGTGGTCGATAATAAGTTTGAATCCCATGATATTGCCTTTTATGAATCAGATTCCTCTCAACAAGAAACGGAAATTCTTTTGAAGCCCGGTATGTTTGCGGTTTGCTTTCCTTCCGATATCCATCGTCCGAATTGCTCCATAACGGAGGAGAAGACGAACAAGAAGATTGTTATTAAAATCCATAAAGATCTCTTGCAGCTTTAACCAATCTGTTCCACTGAACTTTCCCAACCTCTCATAGGTCTTGGAAAGTTTTTTATTAACTGAATATTTTACACCTGCCTCTGAACATTGTCACATGCCGCTTTGAGCCTGGCTATCTTATACTAATTGTGTATGTATATTTGCAAGCGCTGTCATCCCGATGGTGCGCCGGATTTATGGTACCCCTTTGACTTTTATGTTAAAAGGTTACTTCGATACCCTGCCATACGAGATGAAGGAATCGGCCGAAATCGATGGCTGCTCGAGAGTGGGCATCCTGTTCCGGATCATCCTTCCAGTTTCCATACCTAGCTTAATTGCCACCGCGTTATTCGCTTTCGTAAATGCTTGGAATGAATTTATGTTCGGCTTTGTGTTCATTAATGGTTAAAGACTGAGTGAAGCCCTGGAACGGATAGACGTATGGCGTTGTATAATCATTGAAAGGGTCAGTGTCTCACTTGCTCTTTTTCAAATTAGAAACCTTTTGCGATAGTCCGTCGGCGTCATTTGCTTTAAAGCTTTAAACGTTTTTATAAAATAACTGGGACTCTCAAAGCCGACTTCACTGGCAACATCAATGATTTTGATTTGAGGGTCTTCCAGAACCTTCATCGCTTTCTCGACTCTAAGAAAGTTGAGGTATTCGACAGGCGTCTTTTTTACGATGGATTTAAAGAAGCGGCAAAAATGTCCTTCGCTCATTGGGATGATGGAGGCGAGATCCTGGATGAGAATCCGTTCCTTATAATGCCCATGCATATAGTGAAGAACGGGTTTAATTCGCTCAATTTTGCCCGATTCCAAGGAGATCCGGGGCATGTCCGAGGATTGCTCGCTATACGGGAGCAGCTCGGCGAATATCGACAGCAAATTTGCTTTGACCTTCATCTCGAAGCCGCGAGGTTTCTTATCGTACTGTTTGATAATATCTGTGAGCAAAATAAGAACACGTTCCTCCCAGGAGCTGGTAGGACGGAAAATATCGGGCAACACAAGGCGTCTTTCCATCCACGGTTCGATGTATTTGCTTTGAATAGCATCGTATGCGCTGCTGCTGAGCAGATGTGGATCGAAGACGATGGCATGAAAAAAGGCGGGGGGATCACCCGAAGGGTAGCAGGCATGCAGTTGCCCGCTTGGAATGAGCAGCGCTTCACCTTGCTGCAGCTCTGTCGTAGACGAGCCTATGTGGAAGCGGGCACTTCCTAGCGTCATGTAGATGAATTCAATTTCCTCATGCCAGTGGTAGTTGAAGAAGGCATCATTTTCTTTCTCGACTTGGTACACACTAAGAGGAAACATGAGGTCGCCGTGAATTCGACCTTCTCGCAAGGTTTCCAACTTCATAGGTGGGGGACTCCCTTCGAATCAAAATTATTATATCTCAATATCAGCATCATGCAAGACAAATATAGCATAAATCTAATACTATTTGATTGAGGAATAATGGTATTTATCAATATAGTTATACTGTTAGGTTACAAGAAGATGACAGCTTTGAAATTTAGTGATGCGAAGCCGCTGCACGTGTTCCATTTCGACTGCTTCTGGATGAGAGAGTTCCATTGGTGCGATTTCCAATGGGATACGCGGATTTTCCCAGAGCCTGAGCAGATGCTTCAGCGTCTCAAAAGCAAAGGACTGAAAATTTGTGTCTGGATCAACCCATAAATCGCGCAGCGTTCCCCGATGTTCGAGGAAGGTATGCAGGGTGGATACTTACTGAAACGACCGAAAGGCGATGTGTGGCAGTGGGATATGTGGCAGCCAGGCATGGGGATCGTTGACTTTACGAATCCTGTGGCATGTGAATGGTACGCAGGCAAGCTGAGAAAGCTTGTTGATATGGGTGTTGACTCGTTTAAGACGGATTTCGGCGAGCGCATTCCGACCGATGTTGTCTATCATGACGGTTCTGATCCAATTAAGATGCACAACTACTATACGCAGTTGTATAATAAAGTCGTCTTCGAAGTGCTGGAAGAGAAGCTTGGCAAAGGCGAAGCTGCCTTATTTGCCCGTTCCGCTACAGCAGGCGGACAGCAGTTCCCTGTACACTTGGGGGGGGAGTTTTATCCTTTCGTTGATGATGTGGGAAACATGGAAAGCAGGGAAATGAGGTACACCATGGAACGAATTTTTCGCCTTTTTAACGGGCGGCTGCGCAGCAAACTGATTGTTGTATTTTCGCTGATTGTTGTCTTGATCGTGATCCTCCTCTCTTATCTCTCTTACCGGCAATCCTCATTAATGAATGAGGATAATTTCATTGTCAGCAATCAGAAGATTATGAAACTAGTCAATCAAAATTTTGATAATTACATCAGTAAAATTGATGAGTTTTCCCTTACTCCGCGGAAAGATCCAGTTTTCATGGACGCCATTATTTCTAGTGAGTATTTGTCACAATTTAATATTCAGAATCAGATGAAAAATATGTTTTACTCTCGTGAAGATATTGAGGAAATGACGATTTACACACCGATTAACCATACCCAGTACCGTCTTTCTCGATCAACCGTCAATTTAACGCAGCAAAGTGATTACCAGACCGAGCAGGAAACTTGGTACAAAGAGGCAGCGGAAAGTCCTAATTTCCGCAGTATGGAACCAGCGACTAAGGCACATCAGTTTCTCGTTTTCCACCGGATTTTGATCAATATTGCTGATAAAAGACCTTTAGCGGTTATCTCGATTACTACTAATTACCGCGAATTAAATCGCATTTTTGATGATCTGTCGGACAAATCAGGCGAAGTGGTCGGGCTTTTTAACAACGTGAACCAGCCTTTCTATATAAATAAAGATGAGATTTCAGATCTTCAATGGTCAGATTTGCTGAAGTTCGTAGATGGACAAAATGGGGATACAGCCTATACGAAGATGAGGCTTGGACACGAGTCATTTCTGACGATTTACAACATGTCATCGCAAAATAAATGGAAGTTAGTTAAATTGACACCGATTACGGAGCTTAACCAAGCCGCTGCGAATGCAAGATCCATAAATTTAATTGTAGGTAGTCTATTCGTTGTGTTTTTTATTATGGTTGTTATTATCGTTTCCAATGCCATTACAGGAAGATTGAAAGACTTTTCGCGTCGAATCGAGCAGCTTGGAGAAGGCAATTTCGAATTGGACTATGAGCTGAAAGGGCAGGATGAAATTGCTCACTTATCGAGGAAATTTAACCAAATGGTACTTAAAATCAATGATTTGATCGCTGAACGGTACGAAATCAAATTGAATGAGCGGAATGCCCGGTTGAAGGCGCTCGAAGCACAGATCAATCCCCATTTCCTTTATAATTCACTGCAAGCAATATCAACGGAAGCCATTATCCATGAGGTGGACTCCATCCAACAGATGGTCGATGCATTGGCATCGTCACTGCGATACTGCATCAAAGATGGGGAAACGGTCAGCTTAAGGCATGAATTGGAGCATATTGAGAACTATTTGATTTTGCAAATAGCGAGATTCGGGGATCGGCTGCAGGTCGCTGTGGATATCCCTGAGGAAGCCAAGGCTTTTCTGATCCCGAAAATGACGCTTCAAATCCTGCTCGAAAATGCTATAGAGCATGCGCTCGAGCAAATGTCAGAAGCTATTTATATCGAAATCAGGGCGGACTTTAACGGACAATGGCTCGTTATATACGTAGCAGATGACGGTCCGGGGATGACTGCGAGTCGGCTTGAACAAGTGACATCGAGCTTGAATGAGAATTACATGGAGGTGCACGAGGAGATCGGCTTGAAAAATTTGTATTCCCGCATCAAGCTGATGTTCGGCAGTGAAGCCCATATGACGATAAGAAGTCAAAAGAATCAAGGGACCGAGATCGAAATCGGACTGCCTGTCAAAAATTCCTAGGAGGATCGCATGTATAAAGCACTGATCATCGATGACGAAGAGCCTGCAAGACGTGCGATTCAAGCACTTGGGGCATGGCAAGAGCATAGCATCACTTCCATTGTGGAAGCGAAAGACGGATTGGAAGGGTTAAACCTGCTTGCCAACATCCAACCAGATTTGATATTTGTAGATATGCGAATGCCCTTTATTGGCGGGGTCGAATTTTTGCAAAAAGCGAAGTCTATATCATCTGGTAAATTTATTGTTGTGAGCGGCTATGACGACTTTGCGTTTGCTCGCGGCGCGATCACATCCGGAGCTCTGGATTATATGTTGAAGCCAATCAAGAAGTTAGAACTGAATAAAGCGATTGCCAAGGCTGTTTCGCAGCTTGATCAGGAGTGGGCAAAGAGAAATAGCCAGCTTTCTGAGGCGATTTTACACAATATTTCAATGCCGTTGGTGAAAGAGAAAATTTTCGCGTCGATTATTGACCAGAACGGTAAATTTCACAAAATCAAAGAGCTTGAGCAGCTTGTCGAAGCCAAACCTAATGACCAATTTCAAGTCATTATCATGACCATATTGAATTTAGCCATTGTCAGTCAACAGAAATTCCGCGGGGACATTCATGCTAGCCATTATGCGATTACGAATGCGCTGAATGAGCTTTTATCGACGGCAGGGCGACCTTTTAGTTTTAAAAACAGCAGAGAAGAGCAGGAATTCATTATTGTGCTGTCTCTCTCCGACTCTGCAACCCATTCGGTTTCTATGTCCGTTGTAGAAACTGCGCTTCGTTTGCGAGAAGCCTTTGGAATCGAACTGATGGCATCTGTGGGGGAGAGGACAGATCGACTGGATCAATTGGACACTTCCTATCAGTCAGCCAAATCGTTCTTGCAGCAGGCTAACATGCTGGACCCCCATGCCGTTCATACAAGCGGAACCATGAGCACCGCTAATCGAACATCTATTTTAGCGAAGAAGGATGTATTGCTTCATGCGTTGGAAATGGGCAGTGTGATGTATGCGGGAAATATCGTCAGGGATTTCTTCGAAGAGGTTAGACGATCCGGTTATTTCAGCGTGGAGATGATGCTTCAATGCAGTACGGAATTTCAGATTCTTGCGCAGCGGCTTGTTAGTGAGGGAAGTACCTTGTCATCGCAGCTCTCTTCGCTTCTCGAACGTTTTGAACTTCTTTTTGACAAACAGGTTATGGATTTCGACCGTTACACGCTTTCGATGACCGCATTTCTGGAGGAATGGTTCGTCGCGCTGCTGCAAAGTCATAAATCCACGGAAAAGTTGGATGTCGAGTTGATAAAGTCATATATTGATCATCATTATTTTGAAGACATATCGATTGCCTTATTTACTGAAAAATACTTTATTTCCAAAGAGCATTTGCTCCGCTTGTTCAAGCAAAGATATAGCTGCGGCATTTATGAATATACATTGCAGGTACGTATGGAGAAGGCCAAAGAACTGCTGATGGATCCAGAACTCAAGATACAGACAGTAAGCGAAAAGATAGGATATAACGATACCAATTATTTCAGTAAAGCATTTAAAAAACATTTCGGAATATCTCCTTTGGCATTCAGAAGACATCCTTCCAGCAGCGGTAATTGAAAAAAAGATATGAAAACTGCACCAATTTACAGGGTATGGTTCTTGCCCCCCACTTTATACAATAAGTGGTGTAGGCAAGATATTGAGTGTAAGCGATTACAAACAAAGGGGGTAAGGTAGCTATGAACGTAAATACAGATTTTCTGTTCCAAAATACGGAATTACCGCTCGAAGAGCGTGTTATTGATTTGGTTTCCCGGTTCACTCTAGAAGAAAAAATAAACTTAATGTGCCAGTATCAAGCGGAAATTCCTCGTCTTGGTGTAAAGCCATATAAGCATGGGACGGAAGGGGCACATGGAATTGCTTGGTTGGGCGAAGCGACGGTATTCCCGCAAAATATCGGACTGGCGTGCACATGGAATCCAGAGTTGCTTCGTGAGATTGGCTCAGTAATCGGTGATGAAGCAAGGGTATATTTTCAGAAGAATCCTGCAGTAAATGGACTTACGATTTGGGCGCCGACCGTTGATATGGAGCGTGACCCTCGTTGGGGACGGACCGAGGAGGCTTATGGAGAAGATCCTTATCTGACAGGACGGATTTCTACGGAGTTGGTAAAAGGGATGCAGGGACCGCACCCGTTCTATTTGAAGGCGGTTGCAACGTTAAAACATTTCCTAGGTAATAATAACGAAATCGATAGGGGCGAATGTTCGGTAAGTATTGATCCGCGCAATATGCGTGAATATTATCTGAAAGCTTATGAGGCAGCCTTCACAGAGGGCGGCGCCAAATCCATGATGACAGCTTACAATGCGATCAACGGTACGCTCTGCAATTTGAATCCCGCTGTGAACGAGATTGTGAAGGGTGAATGGGGGATGAACGGGTTTGTCGTCAGCGATGCCGGGGATGTTCTAGGAACTGTACGAGATCATAAGCACATGCATTCTTACGCCGAAGCGGTTGCTGAATCGATCAAGAACGGGATTGATAGCATTACGGACGATCAAGAGATTTCAATTCGCGCTATCCGTGATGCGCTTGAACAAGGATTACTGAGTGAAATGGACTTGGACCTGGCGCTGCGCAATACGTTCCGTGTCCGTTTCAGACTTGGGGAGTTTGATCCGGAGGAAAGAAACCCGTATGCTAATACACCAGAGTCCAAGCTGTGTGCACCTGAGCATGCAGAGTTATCTTTACGTGCTGCACGCGAATCGATCGTTTTGCTTAAGAACGACGGAGTGCTTCCTTTGAAAAGCGGATTAGAGCGGATTGCTGTTATAGGGCCGTTGGCGAATACCGTTTATACAGATTGGTACAGCGGTACGCCCGCGTATCGAATCACACCTTTGCAAGGGATACAGGAAAAAATGGCTGGGAAGATGGTCCTCTTCGAAGAGGCCTGCGATCGAATAAGGCTCCGAAACAAGGCTACAGGCGCCTATGTTGGGATTAGCAGTGAAGCGCAGCAGCTGCTTACTGCCGATCGCATAGACGCAGCAGACGCGACGCTGTTCGACCGCGATGACTGGGGCTGGGGAAGTACTACGCTGCGCGCTGCTGACAGCAGCAAGTTCGTTACCGAGACGGACGACGGCCGTCTCGCGGCAACTGCCGACGAAGCCCGCGGCTGGTTCGTCAAAGAAGCCTTCGGCTTCGAGGCGCAGGATGGCGCCGACGCCGAGATGAAGTCGTGGGCGGGCCATCCGATAACGGTCGGCGAGGGCGGGCTGCTGACCGTTAGCGGAGAAGCCGGTCAGCCGAGAAACGTCGATCGCTTCGAGATCGACGTAGTGAAGGACGGCATCCGCGCAGCGGTGGATGCCGCTAAATCCGCCGATGCCGCCGTGGTTTTCGTCGGCAACAACCCATTCATCAACGGTAAGGAATGTGTTGATCGCCAAGACCTGACGCTTCCACCTGCGCAGGAAGCGCTAATACGCGCCGTGTTTGAAGCCAATCCGAACACGGTCGTGGTCATCGTCGGCAGCTACCCGTTTGCCGTCGTCTGGGAAGATGAGCATATCCCTGCTATGCTCTACAGCTCTCACGCCGGACAAGAGCTAGGGCACGCCGTCGCAGATGTGCTGTTCGGCGATTATAATCCGGCGGGTCGACTCAACATGACCTGGTACCGCTCTACGGACCAGCTTCCGGAATTGATGGATTATGACATTATCAAAGGGAAACGAACGTACCAGTACTTTGATGGTGAAGTTCTCTACCCGTTCGGCCACGGACGTTCTTTCACTGAATTTAAATACAGCGAGCTGCAGCTTAGTAATGCAGCGATCGATGCCGATGGACAGCTGAAAGTCTCTGTCCGTATTGAAAACATCGGAAATCTTGCTGGAGACGAAGTCGTCCAACTATATGTTCATGCAAACGAGTCTCGTGTTCAACGTCCGATTAAGACATTGAAAGGATTCCAGCGCATACATCTGCTGCCCGGTCAAAGCGAAGGCGTAACTTTCACGCTTCCAGCGGCGGAGCTTGCTTTCTGGGATGTAACGCGTGACCGGTATTGCGTAGAGAGCGGCGTTTATACGGTCATGGTCGGCTCATCTTCAGGCAGTTTGCTCGCGGAAGCAACTTTCTCCGTGTATGGAGAAACGATTCCGCCGCGTAAGCTGGATGCTCCTGTTCGTGCCGCGAACTATGACGACTATGAAGCCGTCTACTTGGACGCATGTCGCGAAGGCGGAGGAACGAGCTTGCGCAATCAAGGCGCGGTAGGCTGGATTGCCTTTCACGGTGCCGACTTGAGCAGCGGAGTGGAAGCGTTTGAAGCCCGCGTTGCCCAAGCGGAAGCGGGCGCGAAGATCGAAATCCTTCTCGACGAGCCGGATGGATTGCTTGTGGGCACTTGTACCGTGCCGCCTACGGGCGGTTGGCAGGCTTGGACGACGGTAAAGGCTGCACTGTCAGGTGCTGCCGGAATCCGCGATGTCTATCTGCGCTTCGAGGGAACTGTGCAGATCAGCTGGTTCCGACTGTACAGCGCCAGCTAAACGCTAACGTTAGAAAAAAGATTGCATCTGGACCAAGGTCCTGTGCAATCTTTTTCACTGTATAGGGAATTATTTGTTTTCAAAATCATCAATAAGATGTACTATTTGCGGGTCGAGGTTCGTAGTGCTGGTCGGCAGACAGTAAAGTTTATTTGTTTGACTTGTTGGAAACCTAAAGATACGCACATGACATTTTTTTACCCTAATGAAGGCACCATTTTACATAGACCCAACCTTCGGAATTTAGTTAAATGAAGATAAGCAAAACGCTTACAAACAAAAGGGAGGCACACTTACATGAATAAAAAATCCTTAAGCGTACTAAGCACGTCAGTGCTTATAATGTCGCTGCTGGCTGGCTGCGCAAGCGGCTCCAAGCCTGAAGCAACGAACGCAACTTCCACAGATAAAGCAGTGGGAACTGCTGCACCTGCAAACGCCAAACCGGTCACGCTAAGTATTCTTCAATATGCGCCAGAAATGACAGACGCTATGCATCATTTGGCGGACGAGTATCATAAACAGAATCCGAATGTCACGATTGATATTACCATTCATCAAGACGACTATAATACATTGTTGAAAACACGGATTAATTCCGGCGATATCCCAGATATTTTCATGTCGGGCGCTTATAACGAAAATAAAACGTACAAAGACTTTGCGTACGACTTGTCGAAAGAGGATTTTATGAAAAATATTGCCGACTCCGCTAAAACAGGCGTAACGTTGGACGGCAAAGTTCTCGGCTATCCGTTAATTCTTCAATCACATTCCTTCATTTACAATAAAAAGCTGTTCGCTGATGCAGGGATTACCGAAATGCCGAAAACATTCAGCCAGCTAGAGGATGCAGCGAAAAAGCTACAAGCCAAAGGCATTATTCCTTTTGCCAACGGCTACAAAGAATGGTGGGTTTTAGAGCAAACCTTCACGCAAGTCATGTCAGCTATGGGTGGGGATTATGCGGCAACGTTTGCAGACATCAGTGCAGGCAAGAAAAAATTAAGCGATATTCCGGCAGCGATGAATATCTTCGATCTGCTTGATATTACGACCAAATACGGGAATCCGAAGCCGCTTGAAACAGATTTCAATGCGCAGGTGAACTTGTTCGCACAAGGCAAAGCCGCTATGATGCACCAAGGAACCTGGTCTGAAGATTCGGTTCGCAAAATCAGCAAAGATCTGGACATCGGCTTCATGGCAGGTCCTGTAGGTGAAGATGCTTCCAAAGCAGGACTCATGGTCGATTCCAACATTGTGTACCGCATTAACAAAGACTCCAAAAATCTTCAAGAAGTGTTGAAGTTCTTTAACTGGCTGACCACTTCCGACTACGGTAAAAAATTCGTTCCAGTAGAAACTAAACAAATTTCTACGATTAAAGATGCGCCGTTCCCGGATGCGCAGCTGGCTAAAGCAACATCAGAATTTGTGAAAAACGGTGTTACGTATCCTTGGGTTAAAGGCTACTGGCCTGACGGTTACGAGCAAAAAGCAGGTGAAATTTTACAGAAATATGTAGGCGGTGCGTCGACAAGAGATCAAGTCAAAGATGATCTAGATAAGACGTGGGCTAAACTAGCCAAGGCCGCTCAGTAAGCTCCACCTTTTTTCAAACAATCACCAATCGAGCTGGAAGGATAGATCTTCTGGCTCGATTATTACGAATTCATAAGTACCGGAGTGAAAATAATGAAAGCTTATAATAAAACAGCCAGAAGCTACACGGAATTTTTGGTTTTTGTTACACCGGCGATGATTTTCATTCTGCTTGCAGCCATCATTCCTTTCCTAATGTCGCTATATTACTCGCTAACCAAATGGAATGGGGTAGGGAAAAATATCAAATTTATCGGCCTCGATAATTTTATTGAGCTTTTCACCACCGATACAGGATCGTTGCAATCCCTTCTGTTTACGTTGTTATATGGTATTTTGAACGTGATTCTGACAAACGTGATTGCCATTACGCTTGCTGTTATTTTAACGAAGGCGCTTAAATCGAAAGCTGTGCTTAGAGCGGCTTTTTTCATCCCGAACATTATTAGCTTGGTCATTATCGGTTTCATTTGGAAGTTTGTCTTTACACGGGTTTTCGAAGCTTTGCACGAAGCAACACATTGGTCTTTGTTTCAATGGAGCTGGTTAGGAGATCAGCATCTGGCTTTTATCTCGATTGTCCTGGTAAGTGTATGGCAGTCCGTTGGCTTTTACATGATGATTTACATTACGGGTCTTCAATCGATCCCTTCGGAATTGAATGAAGCTGCATCTATTGATGGTGTGGAAGGATTGAAGCGCTTTTTCAAAATCACGCTTCCTTTATTGATGCCTTCTCTGACCGTTGCCTTCTTTTTGACAATTGCGAACTCCCTTAAGGTGTTCGATATCATTTATACGTTAACTTTCGGTGGCCCCGGTGGCGCTACAACAAGCATTACGATGGATATTTACAACGAGGCTTTCGTGAATAACAGGTTCGGATATGCAACGGCAAAATCGCTGCTGTTCGTAGTACTAATCCTGCTTATTACCATTCTTCAAGTTAAATTTTTCAAGAGTAAGGAAGTGGAAGCATGACAAGACGAAGCCGAAGAAATTTACTGCTATTGGAGATCGTCGTCATTTTGCTGACTTGTGCGTTTATGTACCCGCTCTTCTTGGTCTTAATCAACACCTTCAAGGATTATAAGGAAGTCGTTACGAATGTAGTTAGCTTGCCGCGTACATTCAGCTTTGAGAATTACGTGCAAGTCTGGGATTTGATGAAATATCCGAAACTGTTTTGGAATACTTTGTTTATTACCGCAGTCAGTGTCATCGGTATTCTAGTCTTCGGATCGATGGCCGGCTACAAATTGTCCCGTACCAAAACTAGACTAAGCGCATTCCTCTTCTTCCTTGCGATTTCACCAATGATGCTGCCGTTTCAATCGTTCATGATTACACTGACGAAGCTGTCCAAGGAGCTGCATCTCATTAACAGCTTAAGTGGCCTGAATGTCATTTACTGGGGACTTGGTTGTCCGCTTGCGATTTTCATGTTTCACGGCTTTGTGAAACAGATCCCAATGGAGCTTGAAGAGTGCGCTGCCATAGATGGCTGTTCATCATATCGGATATTCTATCAGATCGTATTTCCGATCATGGTGCCGGTCATTAGCACGGTAGCGATACTGAATGTGATGTGGATTTGGAACGATTTCTTGCTGCCGCTCATCATGTTAAACGGCAAAGAAGCCACATTGCAGCTAGCTTCCTATAAGTTTTTTGGCCAATATAAAAGTGAATGGAACTACGCGTTGACAGCGGTAGTCTTTACAACGACTCCTCCGATCCTGTTCTTCTTGTTCATGCAGAAATTTATTATTAAAGGTATGGTTGCTGGGGCGGTTAAAGGATAATTATCCGATTAAAGGTTAAATAAATCAGATCAGCTCATATTAACAGCTGTTCTGATTTTTTGTTATTTCACCAACGATCCCTCTATCAATTGGACACAATCTATTTTTTTTAGTAGAGTATAGGTTAAGTCTGGTTGACTTATAGATTGAGGGTTTATATAGGTGGGGGGAATTCAGATGCTTCGTCTTGGTGAGAAAATAATAGTAATTGCCGATAGTTTAGAACAGAATCTGCCAATAGGCGGGTATGGATATATTATTGCTTACGACCGGAATAACGATAACATTTTCGACTACGTCGTTCGCGTCCCCAAGGAAAATAAACACTATTACGTACCTGCGTCAGATATCGAGCTTGAAGAAGTTCTTCTCCATCAGCAGGCGGACCAAGTCGAGAGAGAAGCATTGATTGATTTCGCGCTTGCAACGAAGAACGAAGAGCTGTTTCGCAAAATTATGAACGGTGAGCCAAGTGGACAACAGGAAGCAGAACGAGATAAAGATGTTCAATCAACCGAAGATTTCATTAAACAGATCGGCCTGAAGGCCTGGATTTAATACATGTTTCATCAAACACCCGCCTAGTGCTCACTAGTGCGGGTTTTGTTTGTTGCTAAAATAATGAAATGATGGTACATTAATAACCGAACACAAAACTATTTTAGTATTTTAGTTCTGAGGTGCGCATATGGATGCCAAAAAATTGTTGATTATGGAAGCAGCGAAGAAATCATTTTCACTTTTTGGGTACAAAGGTACAACGATGGATCAAATCGCCAAAATAGCCGGTGTCGGCAAAGCGACGATCTATACGTTTTTTGCCAATAAGGAAGATCTTTTGCATGAAATTGTACAATCGTTAATTGCCGAAATGAAAGCAGTCGCCGATAAAGCAATTGCAGAAGGAGCGACACCCTTCGAGAAAATTCATAGTGCGATTTATGGGGTTCTCGTTTTTCGCAAAGAGCATGAGCTGCTCATCCAATTAGCTCACGAGGTTCAACAATTTGGCAGTCCGGTAACGATCGAAGCGATGGCCAGTATCGAAACAGAAGTGATCCAGTTCATGAGTGAACATATGGAACGCGCGATACATAACGGCACGATGAAGAGCTGTGACCCGAAAATGACGGCTTTCATTTTATTCAAGCTGTATGTCGCTTTAGTTTTTGATTGGGAGAAACAAAAGCAGAACGTGCCATTAACCGACGAGCGGATTATGAACACGCTGCAGTTGTATTTTGATAACTTTCTGATTAAGTAATTTTTATTTTTTTTATTTTTATTTCATGGAGGGGTAATTATGCGATTTATTAGACCAATGGTTTATTCCGCGATGGCGATTGTCATCGGAACGAGTGCATTTCTTTTAACAACCAAACAGGCAACTAGCCAAACAGATGTCGTTAACCAACTGCATCCTACGGCTTATATTGAAACGAACGAAGTAAGCGCCAGCTTCAAAGTAGGCGGAAGAGTCACCGAAATCCTCGTGAAAGAAGGGGATGTCGTGAAAAAAGGGCAAGTGCTGGCACGTCTGCAAAGCACCGAGATTGAAGCCAAAGTCGAGCAGGCCAAAGCGGCCGTCGCGCTCGCTCAAGGCAAGATCGCTGAGGCACAAGGAGCAACAGCGACCGCTCAAGCGAAGAAGCAGCAGGGCATTGCCGGTGTCAACGTGACGGCTGATACAGCCGAGCAGCAAGTGGAGCAGGCCAAAGCGGCTGTTAGCGCTGCACAAGCCAAAGTGGATGGACTGCATAATGGGGCGCGTCCGGAAGAGAAGAAGCAAGCTGAGATTCAGTTCCAAGCGGCTTCCGAAGTATATACCATTGCTGAGCAAAACTTGAATCGGATGAAAGCGATGCTGGAGCAAGGGCTTGTTGCACAAGCTGACGTAGATAAAGTGAAGGTGAGCTTCGAAGAAGCGAAAACGAAACGCGACCTGGCACAGCAGCAGTTAAACATGGCGAATCAAGGACCGCGTGAGGAAGAAATTCGCGGAGCTGAAGCTTTGCTAGCCCAAGCGCAAGCGACCTTGAAGCTAGCTGAAGCCAATCGCGGCAACGTGCAGGTGAGACAGGGCGATGTAGCGGCAGCAACAGCAGCTGTACAGCAAGCTCAAGGTGCAATTCAATCGGCGCAATCTGGTGAACAGCAAGCGAAAGCGGCTCAGCTGGAAGCAGAGACTTACTTGAGCTACACAGAGTTAGTTGCACCAAACGACGGGGTCATTCTTAGTCAATCTGCTCAGGTGGGCGAGCTTGTAGGCTCCGGATTCCCCGTATTCTCGGTCGAGTCGACGGAGAAACGCTGGGCTAAGTTTTACTTGCCGGAGACATCTATAGCTGGACTGAAAGTTGGCAACAACATCAGCATGACCATGCTGTCAACGGGCGAGAAAGTCGTTGGTACAGTAAAAACCGTAGCGGCTGCGCCGGATTTTGCAATCAAGAAAGCGACACAAACCTCAGGCGAAACGGACATTCGTTCGTTTGGGATCAAAATTGAACTGAACACATTGCCAGACACAGCAACAACGGGAATGACCTTGCAATGGAACGGTAAAACGGAAGGATGATGAAGGAGATGGATCTTCAGATTGGCAAGCTAATTACAGAAGAATGGAAGCACATTCTGAAGGACCGACGTCTTTTTCTGATCTTGTTCTTCGTTCCGATTTTATATACGGTGCTGTTCGGATCGATTTACTTACACCATAAAGTGACCGAAATGGCCACTGTTGTTATCGATGAAGACCAAAGTCCTCTCAGTCGTCAAATCATTCAAGCCTTCGAGCAAAGTGAAACGTTCCAGATCAAGAAAGAATATCATTCGGAGGAAGATGTGAAGCGGGCGCTTTCAACGGGAGAGGCCAAGGTTGGCCTTATTATTCCGTCTAATTTCGAAGCGAAGCTGAAGCATGGTGAGACACTGCCGCTGCTTACACTGATCGATGGCAGCAACATGATGATTTCGAATTCCGCTACTAAAGGGGCTAACGAAGTCATCACAACCTTCAGCATGGGTTACTCACAAAAAAAGCTCCAACTTAAACAAGGACTGCAGAATGAAGAAGTAATGAATACACTCTCTCCAATTCCTTTTCGATATCGCATTATGTACAATTCAGCTTTCAACTATAGTGATTTTATGCTTTACGGACTAGTTGGCGCGATTTTGCAGCAAGTTCTGTTTCTTGGCATTGCCTTAACCATCACTCGCGAGAAAGATGCAGGAACATGGCAGCGGTTCGAAGCATGGAGAAGAAATCCGTGGCGCATCGCATACGCGAAGACAGCTCCATATTTCTTAATCAATTTCTTTAATACATCGGTTACCTTCGTTATCGCTTTGTATGCCTTTGGTGCACCTATGAGCGGCAGTTTGCTTGTCGGCTTGGCCGTCGTTGTCAGCTTTACCTTTGCCGTCAGCGGTATCGGTTATCTGATCAGCTTATTCTCGAGCAATCAGCTCGGAGCGACGCAGACTGCGATGTTAATTGCGGTGCCTTCCTTCATGCTATCGGGGTTCACTTGGCCATTCGAAGCCATGCCTAAAGTACTGCAGGTGGTCGGGCATATGCTTCCGCTTACGTACTTTTTAGATGGCGTGCGCAACGTATTTGTGAAAGGGAATGACTTTTCGGTCATTTGGCATGATTGCGTTTCATTGATTTTGACCGGTGCACTGACCTATTTCATTGCTATGTTGTTAACTCGTTTCGTTATCTTCTCTAAAAAGAAGTCAAAAGATGCCGCTGCGGGCACGCGAACTGTGCTGCCACCCGGTTCGAATATCACGCTATAACCAATGAGAAAGGAAGCGATTTTTTTGAAAAAAACGCTCATAAGTTTATCAGCAGCCCTGTTACTCCTTTCAAGCACAACGCAAACTCTCGTATTCGCCGATAATGCCCAAGATCCAAATCAAAATGTATACGTCAATGTAGACGTTCTGGAAACCGTATCTTCCGTGGATTTGACATACGTGCTGGATAAAGCGCTGAAAGATTCCCATAACCTTGCCCTGCTAACGCTAAAATACGCGGCTCAAGGCAGTAAAAAGGGCGATCTGGAACAGCAAATGAACGAGATGGGTTCGGCCTCGATGACGCCTGGTCATTTGCCGAGCACGCCTGCGGAGGTCACCAATACAGGAAATCCTCAGCTGCCTAACCTAACCAACCCAACCGATATCGCCTGGACGGTCATGCAAAATAATGCCATGAACCAGATGATGCAGGGGATGGGGGCTCTGGCTGGCGGCATGAATAAAATCATATCCTCCCAACGCGCGCAAATGAGCACAGCAGCGCATCAGCTCGGGACGGACCAGCGGAACTCGCTGCTGCAGTCAGATGAAGCTAAGGCGGGCATCCGCCTGCAAACCATTGCGCAATATGTGCAGCTATTAGCACAGAAGAAGCAGCTAGATTTCATGAAGGAATATGAAGGTGTGATAGAGAAAGACCTGCTGAAAGCTACGCTTTTCGCGCAGCAAGGGTTAGCATCACCTGACGATGTGGAGACGGTGCAAAAAGCCATCAATAAGCAAAAGGATGATATCGCAACATTGCTTAATAACTACCGGTTGGGGCTAGTTCAGCTTTCGACCGACATTGGGATTTCCTACGACCCTAATCTAGTAATCAAGGATATCGAGTCTATTTCAGTAGATCCCATTTCGGAGACAGATACGACTACCTTGTTGAAGGCTTCCTATCAGATGAAAACAGCCGGTAATAACATCGACGAAGCCGTATGGGAAACGGGTCACACGGTTACCCAAAACACCTATGGTGACACGTATCAAGGCGTTAATCTGGCGATAAACGGGCAGAAAAATGAGCAAACCAAGCTTGAACTGACCAAGAAAATTCAAACGACGTACAACGATGCCAAGAATGCGTATCAAGCCGTTCTCACGGAACAGCGGAACTTGAATGATGTGCAGGCCGATTTTA
The DNA here is from genome assembly GCF_025369935.1 of Paenibacillus andongensis. Taxonomy (NCBI): domain Bacteria; kingdom Bacillati; phylum Bacillota; class Bacilli; order Caryophanales; family Paenibacillaceae; genus Paenibacillus; species Paenibacillus andongensis. The sequence continues at coordinate 1,482,001 of NZ_CP104467.1, forward strand.
GTAAAATGAATTTTCGATATAGCGTTGGCGTCATCTCCAAACATGATCTGAATAAATTCGCGATCAAAGTCCGTCAGAATGAAACAGCCTTAGCCGCTGCTAAGCTTAAATATTACGTGTTAAAAGAAAAAGCGAAAGCGATGGATACGGGATTTATCCAATAATTCTTGACCATAAATTCAACCGCAGCTTCTTTTTAGCAACGGCCTTCAAGCCAAGCTGAGAAGAAAGCTGTGGTTTTTGATTTGTGGTTTTTTCTGGATTGAGTTCGTAAAATATCTGGGATATAATGAAAAGAATGACTAAATGCTGATTAATTAAAGGGGTGTAGAAAACTTGAGCATAACGAAAACAGATGTCGAGCACGTTGCGAAGTTGGCTAGACTCGACCTGAGTGATAACGAGAAAGAACTATTTACCGAACAGCTAAATGCCATTTTAAAATATGCCGAGCAGCTGAATGAGCTGAATACCGAAGGTGTTATTCCGACAAGTCATGCCATGCCGTTAGTCAACGTCATGCGTGAAGATGTCACGAAGCCATCGCTGCCTATTGAGAAAGTGATGCTGAACGCACCCGATCACGAAGACGGGCAATTCAAAGTCCCAGCTGTTTTAGAATAAGAACCATTATGAAAGGAAGTGCCTGTCGTTGTCTTTGTTTGATTTAAACCTACAACAAATTCACGCGAAGCTTCAAGGCAAAGAACTTAAAGTTGCCGATCTCGTGGATCAATCCTATACAAGAATTCAGCAAGTGGAGAACAAGGTTCGCGCCTTTCTTACATTAGATGAAGAGAACGCCAGACAAGCTGCCGCCAAGTTGGACGAGCAGTTCGCGAGCATCAGTGAACGCGGCCCTTTATTCGGCCTTCCGATTGGGATCAAAGATAACATGGTCACCGAGGGTTTGAAAACGACCTGTGCAAGCAAAATCTTATCCAATTTCACGCCGATCTATGATGCAACCGTGGTTACCAAGCTCAAAGATGCTCAAACTGTTACGATCGGCAAGCTCAACATGGATGAATTCGCGATGGGCGGCTCCAATGAGAACTCCGCTTTCCATCCGTCCCACAATCCGTGGAACACGGATTACGTACCGGGCGGCTCCAGCGGCGGCTCCGCTGCAGCAGTAGCTGCAGGCGAAGTGTACTTCGCGCTGGGTTCAGACACAGGCGGCTCGATTCGCCAGCCTGCCGCTTACTGCGGTATCGTCGGGTTGAAGCCGACGTACGGTCTCGTGTCCCGCTATGGTCTAGTCGCGTTCGCGTCCTCACTCGACCAAATCGGGCCGCTGACGAAGAACGTCGAAGACTCCGCCTACTTGCTGCAAGCCATCGCCGGCTACGACCCGAAGGATTCCACATCTGCGAAAGTGGATATCCCAGATTACCTTAGCGCATTGACCGGTGATATCAAGGGCCTGCGCATCGGTGTACCCAAAGAATACATGGGCAATGGTATCGACCCTGCGGTCAAAGAGAAAGTGCTTGAAGCGCTCAAAGTGCTTGAAGGCTTAGGCGCTGTATGGGAAGAAGTGACGCTGCCTCATTCTGAGTATGCCGTAGCGACTTACTACTTGCTCGCTTCTTCCGAAGCGTCCTCGAACCTTGCGCGCTTTGATGGCGTGCGCTACGGTGTACGTTCGGACAACGCTCGCAACTTACTGGACTTGTACCACATGTCGCGCAGCGAAGGCTTTGGCCCCGAGGTCAAACGCCGCATTATGCTTGGAACCTATGCATTAAGCTCAGGCTACTATGATGCTTACTACTTGAAAGCACAACAAGTCCGCACCCTGATCAAGCAAGATTTCGATCAAGTGTTTGAGAAATACGACATCATCATCGGACCAACGGCTCCGACACCTGCTTTCAAAATCGGTGAGCAAAGCAGTGATCCACTCACGATGTATTTGAACGATATCATGACCATTCCGGTCAGTTTGGCGGGCATTCCTGCGATTAGCGTACCTTGCGGATTCGTGAACGAACTTCCCGTTGGCCTGCAAGTCATCGGCAAAGCGTTGGATGAAGCTACCCTTCTGCGTGTAGCCCACGCTTTCGAGCAGCATACAGATCATCATAAGCAGCGCCCGCAGTTGTAGGTTAATAGTTCATGAGTAACGAAGGAGGCATTCATTTTGTCGGCAACAGATACCCAATTTGAAACTGTAGTCGGTCTTGAAGTTCACGTAGAACTTCATACCGCTTCCAAAATATTTTGTAGTTGTGCAACCTCATTCGGAGCACCTCCGAATACGAATACATGTCCGGTTTGTTTAGGTCACCCAGGTGTACTTCCGGTACTTAACCGTCAAGCAGTTGAATATGCGATGAAAGCCGCTATGGCTCTCAATTGTACGATTTCCACACATAGTAAATTTGACCGTAAAAACTACTTTTACCCGGATTCACCGGATGCCTACCAAACTTCGCAATATGATCAGCCGATCGGCTTGAACGGTTGGATCGATATTGAAGTGAATGGAGTAAGCAAGCGTATTGGCGTGACTCGCGTTCATCTAGAGGAAGATGCAGGTAAGCTGACACACGTTGATGGTGGTTACACCTCACTTGTGGATTTGAACCGTGCGGGAACGCCTCTGATTGAAATCGTATCCGAGCCTGATCTGCGTTCGCCAGAGGAGGCACGGGCTTATCTGGAGAAGCTCAGAGCGATCATGATCTATTGTGACGTTTCCGATGTGAAAATGGAGGAAGGCTCGCTGCGCTGTGACGCCAACATCAGCTTGCGTCCTTTCGGGCAAGAGAAATTCGGCACGAGAGCCGAGCTGAAGAACATGAACTCGTTCCGCGGTGTCCAAAGAGGACTCGAGTACGAGGAATATCGCCAAGCCGAAATTCTCCGCAGCGGTGACGAAGTTGAGCAAGAAACCCGCCGCTGGGATGAAGCGCAAGGCAAGACTTTGTCCATGCGCGGCAAAGAAGATGCTCATGATTACCGCTACTTCCCAGATCCGGATCTCGTTAGCCTGCATATCGACGATGCTTGGAAAGCTAGTGTCAAAGCCTCTATCCCTGAATTGCCTGACGCGCGTAAAGCGAGATACAGCAGTGAGTATGGGCTGCCAAGCTATGATGCCGATGTAATCACTTCATCCATGAAGCTGGCAAATTTCTTCGAAGAGAGCTTGCAATATACTAAAGATGCCAAAGCGGTCTCGAACTGGATCATGGGTGATCTGCTTGGGTATTTGAACGCGAATAACCTCGAACTAGCCGATGTGAAAATCACGGGTAAGGGCTTGGGCGAGATGATTGGTCTGATTGAGAAAGGCACAATCTCCACCAAAATCGCCAAAACAGTGTTCAAGGAAATGATCGAATCCGGCAAAGAGCCGCAAAAGATCGTTGAAGAGCAAGGGCTTGTACAAATCAGCGACGAAGGTGCTATTAAGACCATTGTTGAGCAGGTCGTAGAGAACAGTCCGCAATCGGTAGCGGATTTCAAAGCCGGCAAAGAAAAAGCCGTGGGCTTCTTAGTCGGGCAAGTTATGAAAGAAACCAAAGGTAAAGCGAATCCAGGGCTCGTCAACAAATTAATTGTGGAGTGCCTGAACAGTAAATGATGAAGATTAAAGTGGCGTTCCGATGTTATGGAAGCCACTTTTTTCAGTTAATTAGCATGTAAGTTTTAGAGGGGAGGACTCTGCTTGTCCATTCAACGACTTCTATTGGAAACTAACGAGGATATCTTGGTCCTGCTATCTCTACAAATCGCTTCCTATCGTGTGGAAGCTGATCTTATTGGCTTCGATGACATCCCGCCGCTGAAGGATGGGATTCAATCTATACGCGAAGCGGAGGAAACATTTTATGGCTTTTTCGTTGATGAGAACAATGCGAGCACACTTGCTGGCGCCATCTCTTACTCCCGAGAAGGCTGCATGGTCACGATTTGCCGCATGATGGTGCATCCGAATTATTTTCGCCGTGGGATTGCTAGGTCACTTTTACAACATATACTATTGGATCAACAGTTGAATGGAGCGACACGCTTCATTGTATCCACCGGAACAGAGAATCTCCCTGCTATTCAGTTATACGAGAGTTTCGGTTTCGCGGTACGTCGAGTATTCACAGTTCCACCGGGAATAAGCTTAACCACTTTCGAAAGGCCTGCCATTACCTCCTAAGTATTTTTTCAGTAGTTCTCGCTATCTTGTGTGATACAAGGCACTTTCAGTTTGAAAAAAGGGAGCGGTTACACGATGAGCAATCCTTGGGTTATTGATCAACTCCATATTACTATTCGGTTAGTTCTGGCGCTTTTTCTAGGCGGCTTAATCGGGTTTGAGAGGGAAGTTAGCAGTCATGCAGCTGGCCTTCGTACACATATTTTAGTATGTGTGGGCTCTGCCCTTGTGATGTTGCTTTCTATGTATGGGTTTAGTGCCTTTGTGAACGAAGTAAATGTCCGTATTGATCCTTCGCGTTTAGCTGCGCAAGTGATTAGCGGTATTGGATTCTTAGGTGCTGGAACGATTATTTTTAACGGGAGATCCATTACGGGTCTCACGACAGCAGCTTCCCTTTGGGTAGTTGCAGGGATTGGTCTTGCCATTGGTGCTGGATTCTACTATCCGGCAGTGCTCGCTTGTTTCATGGTACTCATTTCCTTATGGATTTTAAATAAATTGGAGCATAAATATTTTAATGGGAAGAAAATTCGTATTCTCAAAATTCTGGCGGTTGATCAACCGGGGACGCTAGGACTTATTACGACACTGCTTGGTAAACAGAAAGTTGACATCCGTAAGATCGCAATGGAAGAACAAGAAAACGAGAATAAACCGAATCATGTTCAAATTACCTTCCACGTCACCATTCCTAAGCCGTCCATTATCGGGACGATTCTTGAAGAAATCAATCAAATGAAAGGGGTTACCGCTGTTACTCTCGAAAAAAGTAAAAATTGAAGGGGTCAGCCCGTAAGAAGCGTCTAAGCTTTTGGACGAACAGAAAGGGGGGAAGTCAGGTATGGACAAAATGACGGATGAGCAGCTGATCGACCAGGTCCGTCAAGGTCATTCCGATGCTTACCGTGTATTGGTAGAAAGGCATAAGAACTACATCTATACATTGGTATACCGCATGGTCCCGCATAAGGAAACTGCTGAAGACTTAACCCAAGAAGTGTTCGTTAAGCTGTTTCGTTCATTAACTCATTTTCGTGGCGATGCGAAGTTCACTACTTGGCTGTATCGCATGACGATGAATCTCGTGACCGATTTTCGACGTTCTCAGAAGCGTAAGCCCTATGAAGCACTGCTCGATAAAATGAAGGGCTGGTTTACAGATGCCCGTGAGCAGCCCGAGGAAATAGCTATGCTAAAGGATGATCAGGAGCGTATGCAGTCTCTTCTTTCCGAACTTCCAGACAAGTATAGGTTAATCATGTATTTGTTTCATTATAAGCAGCTATCGTACCAAGAAATGTCTGAGGTGACCGGGCTGCCCATGAAAACGCTGGAGACTAGACTCTATCGGGGAAAGGCGATGCTAAAAGAGAAATGGTTGGAGGTGAATGCACATGAATCCCAAACATCAGGAAGACACTCGGCTCACGCAATACCTAAATAAACTGCTGGACGAGATGCCGCTTAGCGAACCAAGTCCAATGTTGACGGAGCGTGTGATGCGCAGGGTACAATCTACTGAAATTCCTGAGATTGCAAATAATCCTCAAGTCGGCAGAAGAAAACAATGGGTGAACAGTTTTGTGGCGATAGCAGCGACTGTGCTCCTCATGCAATCAGGGATTATCAACAAAATTATGCATATTAATTCGGGGATCACTCAGATCACAGCGTACATCCAACAATTATCTCAATACTTATAAAAAATAGACAGGAGGCATTCGCATGAATCTGCCGAAAGACAATCCGCATATTCCGGAGTATTCGCCTAATCCATCTTTTCAACACTATCCTCCTTATTATTCTGCGCCAAGAAAACGTAAATGGGTCGCAGGCGTACTATCGTTCATTGTCCCGGGAACTGGACACTTTTACTTAGGCCTTATGCAGCGCGGTCTATTTATTATGATGCTCCTTATTCTCGATATTTTTATTATCACATCTTTCACTACTCGGTCCGACACAAGTGTACCCATGGTAACGCTTTTTGCATTGTTTATTCCTGTCATTTACTTCTACAATCTATTTGACGCGCTACAAACCACTGACAATGTGAATCGGCGCAATGAGCTTGGCGAGTTTGCGGCAAGTCTCTATGATAGTGAAGATCCCTTACAGAAGCTGATCAAAGGTACCAATCTTGGTGTTATTCTCATTGCTGCAGGTGTATTGTTCTTTCTTCTCAGCAATAAACCTCGATGGTTTACAGGGCTTTTTGATCTCATGGGCTCATATGTTGGATCCGTTATCCTTGTCCTTGCTGGTTTGGCTATGTATGTACTAGATTCCCGTAAAAATAAATAGCCCATATGGTGCTTTATGCGCAACCATCATTGACAAAAGTCAATTAACACACGTACAATATAATGTAAGGTTTTAATGACTAACATCAGGTGGTGAGTACCATGGCAGCACAATTAGAACAGGCTTTAGCTAAGTTGAAGACAACAGGTGTACGGATGACGCCGCAGCGGCATGCTATTCTATCCTTTTTGCTGGACTCCATGACTCATCCGACAGCAGATGACATTTACAAGTCTCTTGAATCGAAATTTCCTAACATGAGCGTTGCGACTGTTTACAATAATCTCAAAGTATTTATTGAATCGGGACTCGTTCGGGAACTGACTTATGGAGACAGCTCGAGTCGCTTTGATGCGGATATGACGGACCATTATCATGCTGTTTGTGAGTTGTGCGGGAAGATTTCGGATTTTGAGTATCCGCCGCTTTCGGATATAGAGACTACCGCTGCTGAGCAAACAGGCTTTCGTGTTGGCGGTTATCGATTAGAGGTTTATGGCGTTTGCCCGGATTGTACAGGGATTACCAAGCATTAACTTAAGCAGAATTCCTCATTAGCTGTACCTATGATGTATAATGAAACGTGATCCTACCTTTCGGCAGTAGAGAGGTTAGAACACGTTTTTTTCTTTATATATATCATAAAGGAAGTGAAATCTTGCATTCAACACCTACAGATCAGCAACCGAAACGCCGAAGATCAACGAAAAGAATACTCTTATTATTTGGTCTTTTTATTGGAATGTTTGCCGCGGGTGCAGCTTCGTTCTTATGGCAGCAGTTAGCGCCAAACCGAGCGCAAGTAGAACCAGATTATCACGAGTTAAGTAAACCGGTTTTTTATCAAGGGAATTTTTTTAAGACCAGCGCAATTGGGGAAAAAGAGGGACTGAAGCTTCCGCTTACGCTTATTCAGGAGTGGATGGACCCATCGATTATATATGAAAAAAGCAGTGATTCCGTTATTATCACAACGAAAGATAAAGTATTGCGGTTAAAGACTACGGAGCTTTCAGCGTTAATGAACGAGAAGCCAGTCACGTTATCTTTTCCTGTTGAAAAGAAAGGGAATGATATTTACGTGCCCATAGAGCCTCTTCGGCAGCTGTATCCTTTTGAAATAAGAGAGTCCGAAAAGTCAGGTGCCATTCTTTTATTCAAAAAAGGTGACCTCGTCAAGTGGGGGAAGCATATGGCTACTGAAGATGCGCAGCTGCGGACATTTGCTTCTATAAAAGCACCGATAGTTTCTACGATCGCAAATAATGAGCAAGTTATGATACTAGCCGTAGAGGGAGACTGGTATCGCGTACAGCAGCAAAGTGGTCCAATCGGATACGTTCGTAAGGCTGATATCTTAGAGGACCATGAGGAAACAATTCCGTTACAGGAACAGGCATCAGCCTATGTACCTTGGAAGCCGCTTAGCGGCAAACTAAATCTGACTTGGGAGCACGTTATTACGAAGAATCCTGACACTTCCAAGCTTGGCGATATGCCTGGCTTACATGTTGTTAGCCCTACCTGGTTCTCTCTGGCTGACGGCGAGGGGCGTATTAAGAACTTAGCCGACGCTTCCTATGTGAAATGGGCGCAAACGCGTAATTATCAGGTCTGGGCGTTGTTTAGCAACGGCTTTGAACCCGACCGAACGTCTCAAGCGCTATCTACTTATGATCGTCGTATGAAAATGATAAAACAGTTGCTCGGATTTGCACAAACGTACAATTTGCAGGGCATCAATATTGATTTTGAAAATGTGAATCTCAAAGATAAAGAAAATCTGGTCCAATTTGTCCGCGAATTGACGCCTTTTATGCATGAACAAGGCCTTGCCGTTTCCATCGATGTTACACCGAAATCAACGAATGAGATGTGGTCGATGTTTTATGACAGACCTGCGCTTGCCGAAGTTGTTGACTACATGATGCTGATGGCTTATGACGAATACTGGGCGTCTAGCCCAAAATCCGGCTCCGTTTCATCGCTGCCATGGACAGAGCGCTCTGTTACCCAGCTTCTGGGGAGCGAGAAGGTGCCACCATCTAAGCTTGTCCTAGGAGTGCCATTCTATACGCGTCAGTGGACCGAAGAGACCAAAAATGGTAAGACGACAACTACCTCCAAAACCTTAACGATGGAAGCCGCCCAGGCGATTATTAAAGATAAGAAACTTACCCCTACTTTCTTAGAGGAAACAGGTCAGAACTATGTGGAGTACAAAGAGGGAGAAAAACTTATCCGGATTTGGTTAGAAGATGAAACATCGATAAAAGCAAGGCTTGAACTCGTGAAAAAGTACGATTTGGCAGGAGTGGCCTCTTGGAGAAGAGGCTTTGAACAGCCGGCAACGTGGAAAGTCATTCAGGATACTTTGCAGCAAACTAAGCCATAACAAAACAAAAAGCCGAACCCAAGAGGGTTGCGGCTTTTATTTTTCAATCAATGAGGCTTATGTTCGTGAGCTCTGTCCACTTCGAGTTGAACGGTTTGCGCAACCGCTGTTTCGTTCTCTGCCGTTGGTTCGTATTGTGGATCAACGGTTAAAATCGTTTTACAAAACATACAGCGATCCGTTTTCCCCAGCATTTTCGTTCTTCTTCCGCACTCCGGGCAATCAATGACAGTCGCCGATGTGGAAAGCATTCCTGCCCAGAAGTATATCCCCATGCTAACCATCATACTTATCATACCAATGATCATGAAGATCACAGCAATGATTCGCCCAGCCTTCCCCCAGTCAAAAACGATGCCCGCAAGTCCTATAATCATAAGCAGCATTCCGCCCATGGTCATGGCAAGACCCCATAAGCGGAATTCATTTACTTTACTTGATCCGAAACGCACGCTTTGTTCCTCCCCATTCAATAGCTATCATATTTGTATGAATTGTCACAGAAATCAGCAGGAAACTCCTTCTACGATGTAGAAATAAATATAAACAATTTGGAGACAGGAGCTTCGGATACCCATGGGAATCGATAAAGAGCAGTTTTTGCTTAAGTTCCGAAATGACCCGAGAATCATTAGTGTCATGGCGGTAGATAATCCTAAGCAACTTCCTTCACTGACAGATGGTTTTGATACGCTACTTCTTATAGTAACGAATGACCTGAGCCTGAACAATCATACGACTAATTATATAAGAGACGATTCGAGGATACAAGAAAGATGGGTAGATCCGTCTTCCATAGAGCAATGGATACGTCAAGGCATCAACCGAAATATCCTTCACTGGCTGCTAAAAGGGGAGATACTTCTGGATCAGAACACTTATTTAGAAGGCTTGCGTCACCGAATACTCGAGTTTCCGGGGGACTTACGTGAGCACAAACTACTTGTTGAATTCTCCCACTTTCTGCGTAAGTATCTTCAAAGCAAGGAATACATCTTAGATGAGCATTTGCTGGATGCTTACAATAACATTCTAGAAGCGCTTCATCACTGGGCTCGCATTGTTATTATCGAAGATGGCTATCACCCGGAAATTACCGTATGGAGGCAGATCCGTGCGATTAATCCTGGCGTGTATAAGCTATATGAGGAACTGACGATGAGTAAGGAAACGTTGAAACAGAGAGTTCAGCTCGTTCTGCTTGCCTGTGAATTTTCGGTTATGTCGAAAATGGAGCGTTGTTGTAAGGCGTTTATTCAAATCCTAAGAGAAAATGAACAACCATTAAGTACGGATGAACTGCAGCAGCATTCTCAGTTAGTTGAACTTAGATCGGAGCTTCCCTTACTGTTAAATAAGCTTGTCAAAAAAGGATTGATTAAAGAAGTGGCCTTTCTTATTGATGAAGACAATTCAGAAATCGAGTTAAGATATACGAGTGTATAATTGAACAAAACCCATGAAGAATCAGGTATTATTCTGGTTCTTTTTTTATTCTTATTTTATTGCTTGACTTTGATTGTGATTCTATGATAAATTAACTCTCGCCGCTAAAAACGGTTCACATTCGAAAGCCAACGCAGTACCAAGATGTAAGCAAGCAAAAAAAAAGAAAAATAAAAAAAGCTTGCATTGA